>NZ_JBJLRI010000006.1:0-107318 GCF_050871405.1 Kineococcus esterisolvens | reverse complement strand
CCCCCCCCCCCCCCCCCCCCCCCCCCCCCCCCCCCCCCCCCCCCCCCCCCCCCCCCCCCCCCCCCCCCCCCCCCCCCCCCCCCCCCCCCCCGCCCCCCCGCCCCCCCCCCCCCCCCCCCCCCCCCCCCCCCCCGCCCCCCCCCCCCAGGACTCCCTGCCCGGTGCCGGGCCCGACCCGCGGGCGGTGCACCGCACCTCGGCGCGGGCCGTCGGTGCCCGCCGCGGGCCCGACGCCCTGGTGGACCTGGTCGTCGGCGTCGTCGCCGACGCGCTGCGGCAGCGGCCGGGGCAGTCCCTGGGGGTGCTGGTCCCCGACACCGCGGGCGCCGACCTCCTCGCCGACGCCGTGCGCCGCCGCGTGGCCGGGCAGGGCCTGGGGCGGGTCAGCGGTGTGGAGGAGCTGCTGGTCGCCGAGCCGTCCCGCTGGAGCGGTGAGCGTCGCGACCACGTCGTGGTGCTCGTGGACCCCGTGCTCGTGGACCCCGTGCTCGTGGACCCCGTGCTCACGGACCCCGCGCAGGCCGGGCCCGTGACCGGCGGTGGGCGGGAGGAGGCCGTGCTCGCGCTGACCCGGTCGCGCCTGCGCACCACCCTCGTGCTGGACGACGCCCGCTGGGACGGGCCGGAGCCGTCCGGTGAGGCGGTACCCGCGGGGTCCACCCGGCACCTGCTGACGCGCACCGCGCTGGCCTGGGAAGCCGGCACGGCCGAACCCGCTGCGACCCCCGGTGCGCTGGAACGCCGGCTCGCCGACGCCTGCCGCGACCTCGGGCTGCCGGTGAACCCGGGCGTGGGCGATTCGCGGACGGTGCCGCTGGCCGTGCGCCGCCCCGACGGGACCGGCCCGGCGCTCGCGGTGGAGCTGGACGGCCCGGCGTGGGCCGCCGCCCCCGTGCTGGAGCGCGAGGTGGCCGGGCCGGCGCGGCTGGAGCGCTGCGGCTGGCGCTACGTGCGCTCCCTCAGCAGCGACGTGCTCGCCGACCCCGTGGCGGAGGCGGAGCGGATCGCGGGCCGGTGGCGCGAGGCGGTCGCCGAGCTGGGCCCGGACGCCGACCTCGTGCTGGACCTGCGCGGGCCCGCCGCGCCGCCGCCACCGCCGCGGGAGCCCGACCGCGACGTGCTGCCGCAGCAGCAGGGGCCCCAGGTGCCGGTCCCCCGGGAGGAGGCGTCGTGAGCGCCGCGGGTGCCGGCCGTCCGGGGGGCGCGGAGCCGGGGCGGGCCGCGGACCGGCAGACCGCCCCGGAGGACGAGCGCTCGGCCGACGACCGCGACGAGGGCTGGGGGGACGCCCCGGGTGGGCTCGACGACGAGTGGTACCTGTCCCAGCGCCCGCCCCACTGGGACTGAACGTGCCCGGCGGACGGGGAGCGCCGCTGCTCCCCGCACACCTCCACCACTCAGCGTGTTCGGTTCGTCGTCGATCAGCGAGGTCTTGATGACGTCGAGTCGTTGATCCGTGACGGTCGGTCGAGGTTCGTGGACCACTACTGCCGCAGGGGTTCCTCGTGCGGGCGCGGGCGCACATGATGGGCGCCAACCAGCGACCGGGGTGCACCCGAGCGGTCGTGGTCGAGGCGACGAGCGGTGCGACGGTCACGACGGGGGAGGTGGGCTGTGCACCGGCACCCGTCCTCCTCCACCGCTCCCGCCGTCCCGCCCGAGCCGGTGGGGACGCTCCTCACCGCCCCCGCTGAGCCCGCCGCCGCACCGGCCCCCGCCCGCCGGCCCCGCGCGGGCCGCTCCCCCGCGGGCCTGCCGGCGCCGGTGCCGACAGCGCTGGTCCTGGTGGTCTGCGCGTCGCTGGTGCTGACGCCCCCGTGGCGGGCGACGCCCCCGGCCCTCGCCCTGGCCGCTGCCGTCGCCGTCGTCACCTGGATCGCCCCCCGGGCCGGTGCTCCCGGCGCCGCCGCCTCCCGGCGCGCGGCGCTCCGCCGGTTTGCGACCCGGGTGCCGCCCTGGTGCCTGACGGCGACCCTGACGGCGGTGTCCCCCTTCCCCCTGGCCGTGGCGGCGCGGTGCCTGCCCCTGCTCCACCGCGGCCTGCGGCACGGCCACCCCCGCGAGCGCGTCGTGGCCGACCTGGTCACCGCGGCGGTCGGCGTCCTCACCTGCCGGCTCGTGACCTGCGCGCTGACGGCCACCTCCCCCCTGGCCGGGGTCGTCGTCCTGGACGTGCGGCAGTGGCCGGTCGTGCTGGCCGGCGCCTCGGCCGGCCTGCTCGCGGAGGCCCTGGTGGCGAGCGCCGTGGGGGTTCCCGGTGCGGCCGCCCGCCCCGGTCGCCAGCCCGCGCGCGACGAGGTGACCGGGCTGCCGGGGCGGGAGGTGCTGCTCGAGGTCGCCGAGCGCGCCCTCGGCGCCGCCGGTGCGCCGGGTCCGGCCGGGCCCGGCGCACCCGGCCTGCTGCTGGTCGACCTGGACCGCTTCCGCGACGTCAACGACGCCCTGGGCCACCGCGCGGGGGACGAGGTGCTGCACCGGGTGGCCGGGCGCCTGCTGGCGCTGGCGCCACCCGGCGCGGTGGTGGCCCGCCTGGGCGGCGACGAGTTCGCCGTGCTGGTCGCCGACGGCGGCTGCGCAGAGGACCTGGCCCGGCGCGTCGTGGCGCGCGCGGCGCAGCCCCTGCACGTCGGCGGGCTGCAGGTGCTGCTGCCCGCGAGCGTCGGCGTGGCCCTGGCGCCCGAGCACGGCCGCAGCGCCTCGGCGCTGCTGCGCGCCGCCGAGGCCGCCCTGTACGAGGCCAAGGAGGTGCGGGGCCGGGCCTGCACCTACGCGGGGGAGCGCGGCGACGGCGTGGAGCGGCTGCGGCTGCAGGGTGAGCTGGCGCGTGCGGTGCAGCGCGGTGAGCTGTTCGTGCAGTACCAGCCGCAGGCGGACCCGGCGACGGGTGCGCTGGTCGGGGCCGAGGCCCTGGTGCGCTGGCGCCACCCCGAGCTGGGGACCGTGGCCCCGGACCGCTTCGTGCCCCTGGCCGAGCGCTCGGACCTCGTGCGCGACCTGACCCGGGTGGTGCTGGAGCGGGCGCTGGCCGACGTGGCCGGCTGGCGGGCCTGCGGTTGCGACGTGACGGTCTCGGTGAACCTGTCCGCCCGCTCGCTGGCCGACGCCGACCTGGCGGGGCTGGTCGCCGAGGCGCTGCAGCGGCACGGGGTGCCGGCGCGCACGCTGGTCCTGGAGATCACCGAGACGGGGCTGGTGTCGCACCCGGAACGGGCCGGTGCCGTGGTGCGCGCGCTGCGCGCGCTGGGCTGTTCCGTGGCGGTCGACGACTACGGCACCGGTCACTCCTCGCTGTGCCACCTGACGGACCTGGCCGTGGACGAGCTGAAGATCGACCGCAGCTTCGTCACCGCCATGACCACCGACCGCACCCGGGCCGTCATCGTCCGCTCCACCGTGCAGATGGCGCGCGACCTGGGGCTGCGCGTGGTCGCCGAGGGCGTGGAGGACGCCGGCACGCTGCGCGCCCTGGCCGCGATGGGCTGCCACGTCGTCCAGGGCACCCACGTGGGCGTCCCCGTGGCACCGGGGGAGGTGCTGTGGCTGCTGGCGACGCGGGGCGCGGCGGGCGGGCCGCACGCCGCGTCGCGGCTCGTCGCGACGCGCCGCGCGGCCGGCACCGGCTGAGGGGGCCTCGGCGGGACGGCGCTCACCGGTGTCACGGTGCCCGCAGGACCAGGACGGTGCGCCCGGCGGCCCCGGCGAGGGCGGTGGCGGTGCGCGCGTCCACGGCCACCAGCACGCCGCCCGCGGCGGTGGCCGGCGCCGCGCCCAGCAGGCCGCCGGAGGCGCTCGCCGAGGGCGCGGCGAGCACGACGACGTCCGTGGCCACGCGCTCGGCGCCGGTGGCCAGCCCGGTGACGGGGTCGTCGGTGCGGGCGAGGACGTCGACGCGGGCACCGGGCCGCAGCCCCTCGAGGACGGCCTGGTCGCCCACGGCGACCGTGGTGGCCAGGGTGCCCGGTGGCTGCCCGGCCATCAGCCCGGGACCGGTGGTGCGGGCGTCGGTGAGGACCTCGCCGCGGCGCACCGCACCGGCCAGCACCGCGCCGGCTCCGGCGCCCGGTCCCAGGGCGCCGTCGGGCACGGTGTCGAGGGGGCGGTCGGTGCGCTGCAGGTCGCCGGCCGCGAGGACCGCTCCGGCGGGCAGGTCGTGCGCGGCGACGAGGACCGCCCGCGTGCGCGGTTCCGGCGGGGCGAGCGTCCAGACCGCCACCCCGGCGGCGGCCGCGGCCAGGCCCGCGCTGAGCCGGCGGCGGGCCAGGCGGCGGTGCCGCCGCTCGCGGGGGCCGGGAGGGCGGGGTGTCGTCTGGCGCAGCACGCGGCGACCGTAGGCACCGGCCGGGGACTCCCCGGCGGCTGAGCGGGCTCGTTGTGGACGGCCGGGCCCGTACGGCGCCCGTGGACACCGCGCGGGCCCGGCCGCGGGGGTGCCGTCAGGCGGCGGAGGTGGACCCCTTCGAGGACGAGCCGGCCGAGCCCGACGAGCCGGCGGAGGAGGAACCCGACGAGGACGCCGAAGGGGCGGGCGACGCGGAGGAGGACGCGGAGGACGCCGAGGAGCCGTCCTTCGACGCGCCGTCGGACGAGGAGCCCGAGGAGCCCGTCGAGGAGGGGCCCTTGGCGCCGTCGCGGGAGTCGTTGCGGTAGAACCCGGAGCCCTTGAAGACGATGCCGACGCTGTTGAAGAGCTTGCGCAGCCGCCCGGAGCACTCCGGGCAGGTGGTCAGGGCGTCGTCGCTGAAGGACTGGCGGACCTCGAAGGTGTGGTCGCACTGCTGGCACGCGTAGGCGTAGGTGGGCACGTCGTCTCCAGGGAGCTGCGGACCCCGACTGGCACTCGGGGTGTTCGAGTGCCAATCGTACTCGTCGTGCGGGCTCCGCGCGGCGCCTAGCGCGCCACCCGCTCCCGGCGCGCCACCAGGGCCCCCAGCGGCCGGGCGTGCACCCGCAGCCAGCCGTCGTCGCGGCCGGCCGGTGCTGCGCCGGCGACCTCCGGCGGGGCGGGGGCCGCGGCGTCGGCGGTGAGCAGCGTCCAGCCGCCCGCGGTGGTCCCGGGCACGACCGCGCGGGCGGCCGCCACCTCCAGCACCCCCTCGCGCCGGGTGACGAGCGGTGCCGGGCCGGGGGACCGCCCCAGGAGCGCCACGCGCTTGCCGGTCGCGGCGCGCCAGTCGGCCGCCCAGCCGCGCAGCAGGGCCGTCTCGTCGGGGTCGGTCAGGTCGCCGGCTCCCCGCCCGGGCCCGCGGGAGGCGGCGACGACGACGCCGGTGACGGCTGCTCCACCCGCTGCGGCGTCGAGCTCGGCGCGCAGCCACGGCAGCTGCGCGAAGCCGGCGGTGCGCAGCGACCCGCCGGTGGCGTCCAGCAGCAGGTAGCGGGTGCCGGCCAGGTCCAGGCGGCGGTGCCCGGCCCCGCCCGCCGAGCCCGCACCCGGGGCGGCGGCGGTGCCCGCCTCCCCGTCGCCGGGCAGCCACGACCACCCCGTCCCGGCGGGCAGGACCGCTGCGAGCACCTCGCGCACGAACGCCACGTCGGCGTCGGTACCCCGGTGGCCGGGTGCGCCCACCACGTCCCCGGCGAGCAGGACGTGCTGCGCCCCCGCCTCGGCCGCCTGCTGCAGCGCCTGGCGCAGCAGCGCCTCCCGGCCCGCCCCGCCGGCCCGCACGTGCAGGGCGGCGAGGACCGCCACGCGCCCGGTGCGCGGCCCGGTGGCGGTGCCCGGCCCGAGGGCGGGCTCGCGCGGGCCACCCGTCCCGGCCGGCGCCCCCGGCGCGGCGCCGGCCTCCAGCAGGGCCAGGTCCAGGGCGCCCGCCGCCCTGCGCGTCACGTCCGTCTGGGCCAGGTAGACGCGTTCGAGGGCCACGTCTCGCGCGTCGGCGGGCACCGCGGACACCAGCCGCCGCCAGCCGGTGACGCCGACCCGCTCGGCGAACGTCAGCGGCCGCGCGGCCCCGTCGACGCGCAGGACCGCCCTCAGCCAGCCGCCGGTGCCGTCGCCGCGCACGTGCAGCGCCACCTCGCGCGTGCCGGTGGGCAGCGCCACGGGCGGGTCGGCGACGGCGGCGGCCACCGAGGTGCCGGCCGGATGGTCGCGGGAGTCGTACGCCAGCCGCAGCGCGGTGCGCACCCCCGGCAGGTCGGGCACGGGCACGGCGGTGAGCGTGGCGGTGGCGCGGGTGGCGGACGCGCGCCAGCGCGCGGGGTCGGTCACCGGGTCGGCGGTGGTGGTGCGCAGCCCGAGGGCGACGGGGGTGCTCACGCGCACCGGCCCGGCGCGCAGCACGAGACCGGTGACGGCCGGTCCGGCGCCGGTCGCGGTCAGCCGCACCCGCCCGTCGGGCAGCGCGGTGGCGCTCAGGAGCGCGGGGTCGGCGCTCAGCTCCACGTCGGCGGCGTCCACGCGGGCGCGCCGGCCCTCGCCGTCGCGGCCGACGACCTCCACGTCGGCCACGGCACCGGCGGTGGTCAGCACCGGGTCCGGCTGCAGCTCCAGGGCGGTGAGCGGGCCGAGCACCTGCAGGGCCAGCTCACCGGAGGCGCTGCCGGAGAGCACGCGCAGGGCGGTGCGGCCGGGGGCGAGGCCGCGCAGCAGCACCTGCACGCCCGCCCCGCCGGCGCTCCCGGCGCGCTCGACGAGCGCGACGGCGGGGTCGACGGTGGCGACTGACGCCGCGGGCAGGGGTGCGGGGGCCAGCGCGGCGTCGGTGCCCACGGCCTCCACGGCCAGGTGCAGGCCGGGGAAGACCCGCCCGGCCGGGCCCCGCCAGGCGACTCCGGTGGCGCGGCCGTCCGCGGGGGGCGGCAGCAGCCCCACCGCGTGGGCGACGGGGCGGGGGGCGCCGTCGGAGGGTTCGCCGACGACGGCGACGGAGGCCTCGCCGGCCGGGCGCGCCACCAGCTGGGCCGAGCCGCCGCCGTCGAGCATGACGGCGCCGGCGGCCCCGGCCTCCAGCAGCCGCTGGGCGGTCTCCACGGCCGTCAGCCCCCGCGAGCGGGAGGTGCCGCCGTCGACCGTCAGCAGCAGCAGCTCCCCGGCGCCGGTCCAGCCGATCGCGGTGCGGGCGCGCAGGGCGGCCCAGGTGGGGTCGGCGGCGTCGATCGGCGCGAGCCGCCCGTCGCGCACGAGCTCCAGCCGGGCGCCGAGCGCGAACCCGTCCGAGCCGGGCTCGAGGGCGTCGACGCGCACGTCGACGGTGGTGGTGGCGGGCGTGCCCGCGGCGGTGCCGGCCAGGGCGGCGGCGACGGTGCCGGTGGCGACGAGGACGACGCCGTCAGCGGGCACGGGGACGTGCCCGGGTGCGCGGACGGCGCTGACGCGGCCGGCGCGCACCTCCAGCTCCAGGCCGCCGGGTGCGGCCGGGGCGCGGTCCCCGGGCCCCCAGGCGGGGGTGAAGAGGGCCACGGCGTCGGCGGGGACGGTGCGGGTGCCGAGGGCGGCCAGCGGCCAGGTGCGGGTGCCGACGGTCGCGGTGCCGGTCAGCCGGACGTCGCCGAGGCGGCCGGCCCACCCGGCGGGGGAGTCGTCGACGCCGACGGCGCGCTGGCCGGCGGCGTCGGCCTTGAGGGGGCGCCCGTCCACGACGACGGGGCCGTCGGGGGTGCCGGTGCGGTCGATGTCGAAGAAGTCGCCGTTGACGGCGGCGACCGCACCGGCGGCGGTGGCGAGCGCCGCGGGGGTGCGCGGCGCGGACAGGCTGTGCTGCAGCAGCGCTGGGCGGGTGCCGGTGCCGGGGGCCAGCCGCAGCAGGGCGCTGCGCACGGGGCCGGCGGCGTCGAGGGTGGCGAGCCGTTCGAGGGTGAGCCCGGGGGCGACGGTCGTCAGGCCGCGGCTGAGCTCGACGCGGCCGGGCGCGGCGGCGAGCGAGCGCAGGTCGGGCAGGTCGGGCAGGGCGGCGCGGGCGGGGACGCCGGTCGGTGCGAGGAGGATCCCGAGGCTCCCGGTGAGGACCGTGCGACGGCGCATGGACGAACCGTACCCATGCGGCTACGCCCCGTGACCGCCTTCGGTGTGCCGCGTGCGCCAGCCCGCCAGCTTGCCGTGCCTGCTGACCTGCTGAAGCCGCTCCTCCACCGCCGCCCGCTCGGCGGCGCCGGTGACCACGAGGACCTCGTCGCCGCGGCGCAGGACCGTGCGCGCGCCGGGCACGAACGTCGCCCCGTCCCGGAACACCAGCGTCACGTTCGCACCGGCCGGCAGCCGCAGCTCGAACACCTCCACCCCGTGCAGCCGCGAGCCGGGACCCACCCGCACCTGCACCACGTCCGCCGACAGAGCCCCCAGCGGCGAGACCTCCACGTCCAGGTCGGCGGTGGCGGCGGTGGGGACCAGGCCCAGCCGGCGCGCCAGCGGCTGCAGGGTGGGCGCCTGCAGCAGGGTGAAGACCACCACGAGCACCAGCACCACGTCGAAGAGCCGCTCGGTGCCCGGCACCCCCGCCACCGCCGGCACCGTGGCCAGCACGATCGGCACCGCCCCGCGCAGCCCCGCCCACGACAGGAACACCAGCTCCGCCCGGCTCGCCCGCTGCTCCCCGCGGAAGGGCAGCAGGCTCACCAGCACCGACGCCGGCCGGGCCAGCACCGTCAGCACGAGCCCCACCAGCAGGGCGTCGAGCACCACGCCGGGCAGCCGGCTGGGGGTGGCGAGCAGGCCGAGCACGACGAACAGCCCGATCTGGGCCAGCCACCCGGCGGACTCGGCGACACCGCGCGTGGCCTGCCGGTGCGGCAGTCGCGTGTTGCCCAGCACGAGACCGCACAGGTAGGTGGCCAGGAACCCCGAGCCGCCGACCAGGTCGGCCAGGGCGTAGGCGCCGACGGTCAGGGCGAGCACCGCCACCGGGTACAGGCCCGAGCTCGGCAGGGCGCTGCGGCGCAGCAGCCACGCCCCGGCGAAGCCGCCCCCCACGCCGACGAGCGTGCCCAGGAGCAGCTGCAGCACCGCCTGCCCCGCGGAGAACCACCACGCCGGTGACGCGCCGCCGCCCGCGATCTCCGTGAGGGTCAGCACGGCGATGACGACGGGCGCGTCGTTGAGCCCGGACTCGGCCTCCAGCATCCCCGTCAGCCGCCGCGGCAGGGGCACCGAGCGCAGCACGGAGAAGACGGCGGCGGCGTCGGTGGAGGAGACCACCGCACCGATCAGCAGCGACACCGGCCAGGAGGTGCCCAGCAGCAGGTGCGCGCCGACGCCCACGACGGCCGTGGACACGGCGGTGCCCACCGTGGACAGCACCGCCGCGGGGGCCAGGACCCCGCGCACGGTGCTCCAGCGCGTCGTCAGCCCGCCCTCGGCCAGGATCAGCACGAGGGCGCCGTAGCCGAGGACCTGCGCCAGCTCGGCGTCGGAGAAGAGGATGCCCAGCCCGTCCTCGCCCAGCAGCAGCCCCAGCCCCAGGTACAGCAGCAGGGACGGGAGCCCGGTGCGGGCGGACAGCCGCACGGCCAGCACAGCGGCCAGCAGCACGAGGGAGGAGACCAGCAGGACGGTGCTGAACTCCTCGACGTCCATGCGGCACCGTACCGAGCGCCCGGGCGGTGTCCCGGCGGCGGGGGTCCCCGCAGCGGGGGACCGGCGGCGGGGGTCCCGGTGGCGGGGGTCCCGGTGGCGTCAGCCGGTGACCGCGCCCCGCTCGCGCAGGTCGACCTCGGCGCGAGCGCCCGTCACGGTGACGAGCTCGCCGGACACGGGCCCGCGCACCGCGGCGACGGCGTCGGCGGGCCAGCCGGCGCCCCAGTCGCGGCGCTCGCGCCACAGCGGCGCCCAGGTCTCCTCGCGCCCGCCGCGGCCGACGAGCGCCAGCGCCTTCTCCCCGGCGGTGCGCAGCCCGGCCCCGGCGGCGAGCAGGCCGATGCCGGCGGCGGCGCGCGCCGGGCTCCAGTGCTTGCGGGCGAACTCGGCCTTGCCGCGCATGAGCATGCGCAGCTTGCCGGTGCGCGAGGACGACGACTTGCCGCCGGCGTGCACGACGACGGCGTCGGGGGTGACCGACGGGTGCAGGCCGCGGGCGATGGCGCGGGCGCTGAGGTCGGCGTCCTCGCTGTACATGAAGAAGGCCTCGTCGAACCCGCCGAGGGCGTCCCACGTCTCGCGGGAGGCGAGCAGGAAGGCGCCGCTGACGACGCCGACGTCGCGCACGCTGTCGCGGTCCCAGCGCCCCAGGGACTCGGGGTCGAAGACGGGGGAGCGCTTGAACGCGGTGGACAGCCCGGTGGCGTAGCAGAACCAGCTCCACAGGGTGGGCTGGGCGAAGCAGGAGGTTAGGGACACCGAGCCGTCGGGGTAGAGGACGCGGCCGCCGACGATGCCGCGGCGGGGGTCCTGCTCCAGGAAGGCCAGCAGCGCGTCGACGGCGCCGGGGAGCACGACGGCGTCGGGGTTGAGCAGCAGCACGTACCGTCCGCGGCCGAGCTCGGCGGCGCGGTTGCACGCCGCGGCGAAGCCGAGGTTCTGCGGCGACAGGTGCACGCGCAGCGAGGGGTCGGCCGCGGCGCGCTCGGCGAGCAGTCGGCGGGTGGGTTCCTCGGAGGCGTTGTCGAGGACGACGACCTCGTGGCTGGCCGCGGGCCGCCCCTCGCCGGCGAGGGCGTCCAGGCACTGGGCGGTCCACTCGGGGGCGTTGTAGGTCACGACGACGACGGACACGTCCACGGTCTCGTCCAGGGTCACGGGGCTCCTCCTCGCCGGCACCGCCGGGCGGCACGCGGAGTCGATCTGGGCACAACTCGCAGTCACCATCGACGGGGCACAGTGAACCACGGCCGGTGCCCGGCGCCGCCGGGCCGAGGGCCTGCGGCGGGCGTGGAGGGGCGCTCAGGCGGTCAGCGGCATCCAGCGGGTGGGGGTGACCACGGCGTGCACGGGCCGGTCGTGCGGCAGCACCGGCAGCGGGCTGACGGCGGCGTCGAACAGCTCGTCGTCGTGCACGAGCGCCACCACCGGCACCCGCGGCGGCACCCGCAGCAGCGCCCGGTCGTAGCTGCCGCCGCCCTGGCCGAGGCGGCGCCCGGCGGTGTCCACGGCCAGGGCGGGCACGACGACGACGTCGGCGGTGGCGATGGCGTGCGGCCCCAGGGGCCCGGGGTCCTGCCCGTGACCGGCGCCGGTGCGCGCCGGGCGCGCCTCCCAGTCCAGGTCGGCGTCGGGCAGCAGGACGGGCAGCAGCACCTCCACGCCGTGGCGGCGCAGCTCGGCCAGGACGCCCCGGGTGCCCGGCTCCCCGGGCAGGGAGGAGTAGCAGGCCACGCGGTGCGCGCCGGCGACCAGGGGGCAGGTGAGCAGGGTGCGGGCCAGGGCGGCGTCGACGTCGGCGGCCTCGCCGGCGTCGCGCGCGCGGCGGCGGGCGCGCAGGGCACGGCGCAGGCCGAGCTTGCGCGCTGCGACCTCGAGGTGGTCGTGCGTGACGCGCAGGTCGCCGGGACCGGCCGTGGTGGCGCTGGTCCTCGCGTCGTCGCGGGTGGGGGGCACGGCGGCTCCTGGGTCCGGACGCCTCGCGCAGGGGGTTGCGCGCGCGGCGGGGTGGTGCGTCCAGTCTGCCTCCGCGGAGACCGGAAAGCCATGCCCCCGCGTGAGCGCGCGGCTGCGGTCGGTGGGCGCGGTGGGCCGGGCGGTAGCCTCCGGCCCCATGAGCGAACGCGACGAGCGTCCCGGCCGCCCGGTCCGCAAGGCCGTCATCCCGGCCGCCGGCCAGGGGACCCGGTTCCTGCCCGCCACGAAGGCGATGCCCAAGGAGATGCTGCCGGTGGTGGACACCCCGGCCATCCAGTACATCGTCGAGGAGGCCGTGCGCGCCGGCCTGACCGACGTCCTCATGATCACCGGCCGCAACAAGCGGTCGCTGGAGGACCACTTCGACCGCAACGTCGAGCTGGAGGTCGCGCTGCAGGCCAAGGGCGACGAGGCCAAGCTCGCCCGCGTGCAGGAGTCCACGGACCTCGCGCAGGTGCACTACGTGCGCCAGGGCGACCCCAAGGGCCTGGGGCACGCGGTGCTGGTGGCCGAGCGGCACGTGGGCGACGAGCCGTTCGTGGTGCTGCTGGGCGACGACATCGTCGACTCCCGCGACCCGCTGCTCGACAGGATGATCGAGGTGCGCGAGCAGCGCGGCGGCAGCGTCGTGGCGTTCATGGAGGTCCCCGAGGACCAGATCCACCTGTACGGCTGCGCGGTGGCCGAGCCCACCGACACCGAGGACGTCGTGAAGGTCTCCGGGCTGGTGGAGAAGCCCAAGCGCGAGGAGGCCCCCAGCAACCTGGCCATCATCGGCCGCTACCTGCTGGACCCGTCGGTGTTCGCGGTGCTGCACGAGACCCCGCCCGGCAAGGGCGGTGAGATCCAGCTGACCGACGCCCTGCAGGTGCTGGCGCAGTCCGACGCCCCGGGCGGCGGCGTGCACGGCGTCGTCTTCCGCGGCCGCCGCTACGACACCGGCGACAAGCTGGACTACATCAAGGCCGTGGTGCGCCTGGCCAGCGAGCGCCAGGACATCGGGCCGGAGCTGCGCACGTGGCTGGGCGAGTACGTCGCCTCGGGGGCCGGCGCACCCTCGTGAGCGCCCCGCACGTCGGTCCCCACGCCTCCTCGCACGGCGACGGGCCGTTCACCCCGGTCGCCGAGCACGTCCGCACCTGCCTGGACCTGGTGCGACCGCTGCCGCCGCTGGACCTGGCGCTGCGCGACGCGCTGGGCTGCGTGCTGGCGGAGGACGTGGTGAGCCCGCGACCGCTTCCGGCGTTCGACAACTCCGGCATGGACGGCTACGCGGTGCGGCTGCGCGACGTGGAGGGCGCCTCGGAGGAGTCCCCGGTGGGGTTGCCGGTGGTGGTGGACATCGCCGCCGGCAGCGGTGACCCGATGCGCCTGCCGGGTGGTGCGTGCGCGCGCATCATGACCGGCGCGCCGGTGCCGGCGGGCGCGGAGGCCGTGGTGCCGGTGGAGTGGACCGACCGCGGGGTGGCCCACGTGACGGTCCGGCGCGTCCCGCGCCCCGGTCAGCACGTGCGCCGCGCCGGGGAGGACGTGGCGGCCGGCGTGGTGGTCGTGGAGGCCGGCACGCGCCTGCAGCCCCGCCACGTCGGGGTCCTGGCGGCGGTGGGCCGCGCCCGGGTGCGGGTGCGCCCGCGCCCGCGCGTCGTGGTGGTCTCCACCGGCACGGAGGTGGTGGAGCCGGGTGCGGCGCTGGCGCCGGGGCAGCTGCACGACGCCAACGGCTACCTGCTGACCGCGGCGGCCGAGGACGTGGGCGCCCTGGCGTACCGGGTGGGCGTGGTCGCCGACGACGCCGCGGCGCTGGCGTCGGTGCTGGACGACCAGCTGGTGCGCGCCGACGTGGTCGTGACCTCCGGCGGGGTCAGCGAGGGCGCCTACGACACGGTCAAGGAGGTGCTGTCGGGCCGGGCGGCCGAGCGCGCCGGGCACCGGGTGCGCTTCGAGCGGGTCGCGGTGCAGCCGGGCATGCCGCAGGGTGCGGGCACGC
This sequence comes from Kineococcus esterisolvens, assembly GCF_050871405.1. Classification (NCBI taxonomy): domain Bacteria; kingdom Bacillati; phylum Actinomycetota; class Actinomycetes; order Kineosporiales; family Kineosporiaceae; genus Kineococcus; species Kineococcus esterisolvens. Next base: position 93,843 of record NZ_JBJLRI010000006.1, on the reverse strand, counting down.
TGGGCGAGCAGCGGGTGCCGGTGTTCACGCTGCCGGGCAACCCGGTCAGCTCGTTCGTGTCCTTCGAGGTGTTCGTGCGCCCCGCGCTGCGGCGGATGCTGGGCGCGCAGGGCCCGGACCCGGACCGGCCCCGCGTGCGGGCCGTGGCGGCGGAGCGCTGGACGTCCCCGCCGGCGAAGGAGCAGTACGTGCGCTGCGCGTGGACGCGCGGCCACGACGGCCGGCTGCACGTGGCTCCGGTGTCCGGGCACGGCTCGCACCTGGTGACCGCCCTGGCGCGCACGACGTGCCTGGCCGTGGTACCCGTGGGCACGTCCGAGGTGGAGGTGGGCGACGAGGTGGAGTGCGTGCTGCTGGGACCGCTGCCGGTGGAGCAGCCGTGAGCGGGCGGGCGGGTGAGGGCGGCGAGCGCCTGACGCACCTGGACGACCGCGGTCACGCGCGCGTCGTGGACGTGTCGGCCAAACCCGTCACGGTGCGCGAGGCGCGCGCGGAGGGCCGGGTGCTGTGCTCGCCGCGCGTGCTGGAGCTGATCGCCTCCGGTGGGCTGCCCAAGGGCGACGCGCTGGCGGTGGCGCGCATCGCGGGCCTGCAGGCGGCCAAGCGCACCCCCGACCTGGTGCCGCTGGCGCACCCGGTGGCGGTGCACGCCGTCGAGGTGGAGATCGACGTGGAACCGGGTGCCGAGCAGCCGGGCGTGCTGATCCGCTCGGCGGTGCGCACCGCGGACCGCACGGGCATCGAGATGGAGGCGCTGACGTGCGTGGTCGTCGCAGCGCTGACGTTCGTGGACATGGTGAAGGCCGTGGACAAGCGCACCGTCGTGACGGGGGTTCGGGTGACCGCGAAGAGCGGTGGCCGCTCGGGGGACTGGAGCGTCGATGGCTGAGCGGGTGCAGCGCAGCGCCCTGGTGGTGACGGTGTCGAACCGCGCGTCGGCGGGGGTGTACGCCGACGACTCCGGTCCCGTCGTCGTCGACGGGCTGCGGGGCCTGGGTTTCTCCGTGGACGGCCCCGTCGTGGTCCCCGACGGCGACCCGGTGGAGGAGGCGCTGCGCGACGCGGTGGCCGCCGGGTACGACGTCGTGGTCACCAACGGCGGCACGGGTCTGAGCCCGCTGGACCTAACGCCGGAGCGGACCCGGCGCGTGCTGGACTACGACGTCCCCGGTGTGCCGGAGGCGATCCGGGCGGCGGGCGTGGCGAAGGGGGTTCCCGCGGCGGTGCTCTCGCGCGGGCTGGCCGGTGTCGCCGGGCGCACGTTCGTGGTGAACCTGCCGGGTTCGCCGGGTGCCGCGCGCGACGGCGTGCAGGTCCTGTCGGGGTTCCTCGCCCACGCCGTGGAACAGCTGCACGGTGCCGACCACCGTCGGGCGGGGGGAAACCCGTGAGCCGGCCGTGACGGGTCCCGTCTGGCCGGTGGAGCTCGTCGAGGGCCCGGTGCGGCTGCGGCCGCTGCGCCGTCGCGACGCCGCGCAGTGGCGTGCGGTGCGCGCGGCGAACGCGTCGTGGTTGCGGCCGTGGGAGGCGACGAGCCCGGACCCCGCCGGCCCGGTGCCCACGTTCGGGCAGATGGTGCGGGGTTTCTCCCGCGAGGCGCGCGCGGGGCGGATGCTGCCGTTCGTGGTGGAGCTCGACGGCCGTCTCGTGGGGCAGGTCACCGTCTCGGGGGTGACGTGGGGTTCGCTGCGCTCGGCGCACGTGGGGTACTGGATCGACCAGCGGGTCGCCGGGCGCGGCACGATCCCGCTGGCGCTGGCGATGGTGACCGACCACTGCTTCCGGACGTTGCGGCTGCACCGGATCGAGGTGAACATCCGCCCGGAGAACGCCGCGTCCCTGCGGGTGGCGGCCAAGCTGGGCCTGCGCGACGAGGGGCTGCGCGAGCGGTTCCTGCACATCGACGGCGCCTGGCGCGACCACCGCACGTTCGCCGTCACGGCGGAGGAGGTCCCCGAGGGGTTGGTGGCCCGGTACCGGAACTCGCGCGGTTCCTGACGCGGCGGCTCGCCGGGGTCTGCGCTCGTTCCGGGCGGGGCCGGCCGGGGTTCCCGGTGAATGCACAGGCGACACGCCCGGCACGTGCACGTCGGTGCAGTTGTCAAACCGTAGCGTTGCGCCCGTGCCCGCGAGCAGCCTGATCTTCCTCGTCATCGTCGTCCTGTGGGCTGCCTACCTGGTGCCCTCGGCCATCCGGCGGCGCCGGCACGCGGCCGAGGCCCGCGTCGGCGACCGCGACTCCGGCGCGATGCGCGTGGTGGTGCGGCAGGGACCGGCCGCGCTGGGCCAGACCGCCGCCGTCCCCGGCTCCAGCCGCCCGGTGCTCGCCGGCCCCGCCGCCCGCCCGCAGCTGGCGGCGCCCGCGGCCGCCGCGCCCACCGCTGCCGTGGTGCCGCCGGTGGCGCCGGTGGCGCGCGAGCCCCGCGTGCTGGTGCAGCAGTCCCGCACGAGCCGGGTGGTGCGCCGCCGCCGGCGGCTGCTGGGCGCCGTGCTGGCCGCCGCCGCGGTGACGTGGGTGCTGGTGCTCGCCTCCGTGGCGCCGGCGTGGGCGGCGCTGGTGCCGACGGCGGTGCTGGCGCTGGTCGTGGTGGCGCTGCGCCGCCACGCGGCCCAGGCCCCGGCCCGCCTCGTGGTGCCGACCGCGGTCGTGCCGGCGCCGGCGACGGTGGCCGAGGAGGGGGTCTCCGTGCTGGACGACCTGACCGCGCAGCTGGAGCGGGAGCTGGCGGACGAGGTGACCAGGGTCACCGCTGCGGCGTCCGCTGCGGCCGCCACCGTGCCGGCGCCGCGGCCGGAGACCCCCGCCGCCGCTGCGGGGGAGGGGGCGTCGTGGGAGCCGACCGAGGTGCCGCTGCCGACCTACCTGCTCAAGCCGCGCGCCCGCGTGGTGCGTCCCGCGGCCGGTGCCCCGGTCACCGCGCCGGCCGCCGGGCCGGTCGAGGTGGACGTGGAGGTCGCCGCGCCGTCGGTGCGCAGCCACCGGGTCATCGACGTGCGCGACCACGCCCGGGTCGTCAACGGCTGAGCCGGGGGCGTCCCGGGGGCGACCCCGCGGTGTCGGGACCGCCGGTGCGAGCCTGGTAGTGTTCTTCTCGCTCCCGCGGTCACGGGGAGCGAGCAAGGGGCTGTGGCGCAGCTGGTAGCGCACCTCGTTCGCAACGAGGGGGTCAGGGGTTCGAGTCCCCTCAGCTCCACGTCGTTGAAGAGGCCCCCGCCGGGTTCGGCGGGGGCCTCTCGTCGTTCCCGGGGTCCACTGCCGCTCGACGGGAAGCCGCCCACCACCTCTCGTGCCGTTCCTGTGAACGGAGGTGTCGATGGTGCTGATGTTGCGCTGAGCGGCCGTTGTGGGAGGGTTGCGGAGAACGGGTGAGCGACGGCTACTATCGGTGGCGCAGGTTCACCCGAAAGTACGCAGGTCGCTTGAGGCGGCCGGGTGACCCGGCACCACACCGTCGTGGTCGCGAAGATCTGTAGCAACCTCGACGGGGGGAGAGGCATGGCCGCAGAGGAACTGGCCGCCGGAGAAGTGCGGGTGCTCCCGCTGCAGCAACGACGGGTCATCGACGGCTCCGCCACCTCTGCTCCCTTCCTGCCCGTCTCCCGGCGCCGCCCGGGCGCGACCGGCGCGCACCGCGCCACCCGTCGTTCGGTGTGGCAGCGCGAGTACGTGCGCACCCTCGTCGTCAGCGACGCCCTCGCCGCCCTGCTGGGGGCCCTGCTCGGCTGGGCGGCCCGCTTCGGCGGCTCCCCGCTGCACCTGGGCACCACCAGCGGCATGTCCGTGCTGTGGCTCATGGCTCTGCTGCCGCCGATCTGGGTGGCGGCGGCCGGTCTGATGCGCGCCTACGAGCCGCGCTTCCTCGGGGTGGGGTCCGAGGAGTTCCAGCGGGTCCTGACCGCCGGCACGGCCGTGGTCGCCATGGTGGGGACCCTCTCCTGGGCGTTCAGCCTGGACGTGGCGCGCGGCTTCGTGGTCGTGGCGCTGCCGGTGGCCGGTGTGCTGACGCTGGTGGGCCGGCTCGCGGCGCGCCGCTACCTCCACCGCCGCCGCGCGGCGGGCGAGTGCGTGCAGTCCACCCTCGTGGCCGGGCACCCCGGTGCCGTCGCCGCCCTGGTGCGGCAGGTGCGCCGCGACACCGACCACGGCCTGCGCATCGACGGCGCCTGCACCCCCGGTGGTCGCAGCAGCGTCGAGCTGCAGGAGCTGGACGTGCCGGTGCTGGGGTCGCTGGAGGACGTCGCCGCGGTGGCGCGCCGCTCCGACGTCGACGTGGTCGCCACCCTGACCTGCCCGGAGCTGGACGGCCCCGTGCTGCGCCGGCTGGGCTGGCAGCTGGAGGACACCCGCGCCGACCTCGTCGTGGCTCCCGCCCTGACGGACGTCGTGGGCCCGCGCGTGGTGATCCGCCCCGTCTCGGGGCTGCCGCTGCTGCACGTGGACCGCCCGGAGCTGCGCGGCCTGCGCCACGTCGGCAAGGCCCTGCTGGACCGCGGCTCCGCCGCGCTGGCACTGCTGCTGCTCAGCCCCGTGTTCCTGCTGATCGCGGCGATGGTGAAGCTGGACTCCAAGGGCCCGGCGTTCTTCCTGCAGACCCGCGTGGGCCGCGACGGCCGCGAGTTCACGATGGTGAAGTTCCGCTCGATGGTCACCGACGCGGAGAAGCTGCTCATCGACCTGCGTGAGCAGTCGGAGGGCAACGGCCTGCTGTTCAAGATGAAGCGCGACCCGCGCATCACCCGCGTCGGCGGCTTCCTGCGCCGCTACTCCCTGGACGAGCTGCCGCAGCTGTTCAACGTCCTCACCGGGTCGATGTCCCTCGTGGGCCCGCGCCCGCCGCTGCCCAAGGAGGTCGCCGAGTACGGCGACGACCTGCGCCGCCGGCTGCTGGTCAAGCCCGGCCTGACGGGCCTGTGGCAGGTCAGCGGGCGCTCGGACCTCGACCTCGACGAGTCCACCCGGCTGGACCTGCAGTACGTGGAGAACTGGTCGCCGATGTTCGACGCGATGATCCTCGCGAAGACGGTCAAGGCCGTGGTGAGCGGTCGCGGGGCGTACTGAGCGAGGGCTCCGCGCCGCACGTCACCACGTGTCGGCGGTGATCTCCTTGCCGGTCCAGCCCATGACGTTGCGGCTGATGGCGATGTCCTTGCCCGCCGGGGTGACGATCGCCCCGTAGCGGCTGTTGTCCTCGAAGGTGTTGCCCCGGATGACCAGCCCGCTGATGTTCGCGTCCCCGCGCACGTTGATCGTGTAGGTGCCGCCACCGAGGCGGTTGTCCTCGATGAGGACGTTGGACAACTTCTTCGTGCCCAGCTCGGTGCCGATCATGATGGCCGCGTTGAGCGGATCACCGCCGCTGGACGGGTCCAGCACGTTGCCGCGGATGACGACGTTGGAGCCGGAGGTGGTCTGGGTGGCGTCGCTGTGCAGGCCGTCGATGCGGGACATGCCGTGGATCCAGCTGTCCTCGATGACGACGTTGTGGCCCCAGCGGGCGCCGTCGGCGGAGCCGTGCAGGTTCACCCGGCGCAGCGTGTAGTTGCCCCACCCGACACCGACGTCGGCGCCGGTGGCGTCGATCTCGGTGTCCTCGATCAGCAGGTTGCGCTTGCCCTCGGCGACCTTGACCGCCACCTGGCGGCCCTTCTTGCGGCACACGACCTCGCTGTTGCGGATCACCACGTCGTTCGCGTCCACGACGACGCACCCGACGATCCGCACGCCGTCCAGGACGGTCCCGTCCCGGGTGATCGTCTGGTCGCCGGTCAGGGTGCGCTGCGCGCGCCCGCCGCGCAGGCCGGTCGTGAAGGGGCCGGGGCGCCCGTCGGTGGCCTGCGCGCGCACCTTGCGGGCCGGGCGCTCCACGACGGCGGTCCCGCTGCCGGAGCCGAGGCTGGAGGTGGGGTCCACCACGCGCAGCGACTTCGCGACGCTGCTGCTGCTCTTCCCGCTGACCATCCTGGCGGTGATGCTGGTGCGCCCGGAGAACGCCGACAGGTCCGCGTCGGCGGTGGCGACCCAGTCCCCGTTGGACGCGGGCGCCGCGGTGACGGTGGCGCTGACGGCCTTGCCGCCCACGAGGTACGTGAGGGTGTCGAACGCCTTGGGCGAGCGCGTCGTCAGGCTCACCGTGGTGGCGGGCACGCGGGCGTTGTTGACGCTGGTGCCGGCGTAGGCGATCCACGGCGCGTTGCTCGCCGCCTGGGCCGGGGCCCCGCTCGCGGCGAGGACGAGGGCGGTGCCCACGGCGGCCAGGGCGGCCTTCCAGGTGCGCTTCCTGCCGGCCACGGGAGCCTCCGCTCGACTGTCTCAGGGGACGTGCTGTCCCTTGAGGCATCGGATCGGTGGAGGCGTGAGCGCCATCCCCCCGTCGTGTGAGGCGGACGGGGTGGTTTCTGCAGCGAAGCGTCACGCTCCGTGGCTGGAGGCGGGGGGAGCGGCGCACGGGTCCCCCGGACGGGTGGTGCCCCGGGTCAGACCTGCGGTGCGACGGCCGGGTGGTCGGTGCGCACGAGCCTGCCGTAGGGCCCGACGACGATGTCGCTGCGGATGACGCGGGCGGGGGAGCCGGCCACGATCGAGCCCGGCGGGACGTCCTTGGTGACCACCGCGCCGGCGGCCACGATCGAGCCGTCCCCGATCGTGACGCCGGGCAGCACGATGCTGCCGGCGCCGATGAAGCAGTGCCGGCCGATGCGCGTGTGCGTCTTCTTCGCCCTCGTCATGTCGTGGGCGAGGATGATCGCCTCCAGGGCCACGTAGCTGCGCTCGCCGATGTGGATGCCCTGCGGGTGGGTGCGGTCGAAGCGGGCGGACAGGCTGAACGTCGCCGTGGGGTGGATGTCCATCCCCCACACGCGCACGTTCACCGCGCGCCTGACCCCGACGATCCCCTTGCGCAGCCAGCGCAACTGGTTCAGCGACCTCGGCATCGCGGTGCCTCCTCGGGGCGTGGGCGTGGGCGTGGGCTTGGGCGTGGGCCGTCAGGCGGCGGGGGCGGTGCGGGAGGTGGTGTCACGGTCCCAGGGGGCCTGCGCGCCGGCGCGCAGGCGGCGCCTGGCGCGCAGCCGCGTCAGCAGCCCCACGGCCGCGTACACGGGCACGGACGGCCACAGCCCGGGCCGCGCGGCCAGCCGGCGCGCGGCGGAGGCCGGCTGCGGGCCCGCCCCGGCGGCGGTCGGTGCCGCGGAGACCACGTGCTCGCCGACGCTGAAGCGTGCGCGCGTCTTGATCGCGAGCAGGGCGCCGAGGGTGCGCGGGGGGTGCACGGTGAAGGTCGTGCCGGGCACCGAGACGCGCTCGCCGGGCGCGAACAGGGCCCGCACGAAGGTGTCGTCGCCGGTGGCTGCGGGGAAGCGGCCGAAGCGGGCCCGGCCCTCGCGGGACAGGGCGTACAGCCCCGAGCCGATCAGGTCGTCGGTGACGTACGGCAGCGCCGTCCACACCCGGTAGTAGGCGCGCACCGGCCAGGAGGAGCGGCTGACGTCCACCCGCAGGCGCGGCGCGGCCGCCAGTGCCGGACCCTCGCGCAGCAGGTCGAGGACGCGGCGCAGGTCGTCGCCGTCGACGGTGACGTCGGCGTCCAGGTAGGCGCGGGGGAAGACCGTGCACGCGTCGTCGCCGAGGTCCAGGGCGTTCGCCTTGCCGGGGACCGGGGTCTCCACGACCCGCACGCCGTGGGCGCGGGCCCGCTGGGCGGTGTCGTCGGTGCACGCGTTGGCGACCACCACGACCTCCAGGTCGTCACCCGGCCGCAGGGCGCGCAGGCACCGGTCGATGACGGCGCCCTCGTCGTGCGCGGGGACGACGACGCTGCCCTTCGGCGGCTCCCCGGGGCTCGGCGTGCTCACGCAGCGCACCGTAGCAGTCACCCCCGAGCGTTCGGCCGTGTCGCTGATCACGGTTCCACGACGCGCACGGTCGCCTCGGACCGCTTGCCGGTGTTGTCGTCCGCGACCTGCACCGCGTCCTGCGGGGCCAGCACCGGCCCGTAGCGGGCGCCGTCGCCGAAGACGTTGCCGCGCAGCACGATCCCGGAGACGCCCTCGTCGTCGCGGACGTTGACGCTGTAGTTGCCGCCGTCGAGGTAGTTGCCCTCGATCAGCACGTCGGACAACTGCCCGGAGTCGTTCTCGGCCCCCAGCTGCACGGCGGCGTTCAGGACGTCGCCGGTGCCGGTGTCCGTGGGCACCAGGGTGTTGCCCCGCACGACGATGCCCGTCCCGCCGTTGGACTGCAGGGCGTCGCTGTGGAGGTCGCCGACCCGCACCATGTCGTGGATCCAGCTGTCCTCGACGGTGACGCCGCTGCCCAGGCGGGGCCCGTCGACCACGTCGTGCACCTCCACCCCGCGCAGCGTGTAGCCGCTCCACCCCACGGCGATCTCGGTGCTCCCGAGGCCGTCGATCTCGGAGTCCTCCACGAGCAGGTTCCGGTCCGAGCCCTCGATCACGATCGCGCGCTGCTGGTGCCCGCACCGGATCCGCACGTTGCGCAGGACGACGTCGTCGGCCTTGACGGACACGCACCCGTCGACGTCCAGGTTCTCCACGACCCGGCCGTCCTCGGTGATCGTCAACGGTCCCGACGGCTGCAGCACCGCACCCAGTGGCACACCGGTGTCGTGCGGGCCGGGGAAGCCCTCGGGGATGCCCAGGACGCGGGCCTGCTGCTCCAGGCGCGTGCGCTGCGCGGCGAAGCGGTCCTCCTGCTCCTCCTCCCCGCCGCACGCCCCGGTCAGGAGGACGAGCACGAGGGCGAGCAGGGCGGCGGGGGCGGCGGGGCGGGGCAGCCGGGGCACGGGCACCTCTCGGGAGTCGTCCGGCGTGCTCACCCTCGAGGACACCGCGGCCGGGCGGTCGGGACCAGTCGGGACTGGCGGCGCGGCCAGCATACGAGCGGGCCTTGCACGGACGGTCACCGCGGACGTCGCGACGGCCGCGACCGGTCGACGGAGCCCCGAGCACGTATTCCTGCTACCTCCGGTGACTGTGCAATGCTCTGCGTCGTCAACCGAGGGCCGGGTGGGTGTCACCCGGCCTGACGATGCCCGAGGACGCGCCCTCTCCCGTCCCGGGTGCGCGAGGGAAGACGACGCCGAGGAGAAGTCGATGACCATCGGATCGCTCACGCGGGTGCTCCTGCACCGCTGGTACCTCACCGTCGTGGTCGTCGCCCTCGTGGCCTGGGCCGCGCGCGGGGTGTGGAACCAGGCGGAGCCGGAGTACGAGACCTCCGCGACCTTCCTGGTGACCCCCAGCGTCTCCCTGTCCACGCCCCGGCCGGAGCAGGAGCCCGGGACCCAGCCGGGACCCAGCAACCCCTTCTCGCTGTCCGGCGGGGCCAGCACGCTCGCCGCGACCGTGTCGACGGCGCTGAACACCGCGCCCGTGCAGGCCGGGGTGCTGTCCGCCTTCCCGGACGCGGGCTTCTCCGCCGGCGAGGCGAGCAGCAGCTCCGGCAACCGCACCTACTTCCCCGTCGTGGTGAGCACGACGAGCCCCGAGGCCGGCCCCGCCCTCGTCGAGGCCGCGCTGCAGGCGGCGAGGCAGCAGCTGCTGGAGGTCCAGCAGCGCGTGGAGGCCCCCGCCGACGGGTTGTTCATCGTCATCCAGTCCACGCCGACCGACGGGCCCCGCGAGCTGTACCCGGACCGGGCGCGCTCCGTCGGCGCCATCGCCCTCGGCGGGCTCGCCGCCGGCACCGTGCTGATCGTGCTGATCGACTTCGCCCTCACCTCGCTGGCCGAGCGCCGCCGCCGCCGCGCGTCCACGTCCGGCTCGACGTCCGGCTCGACGTCCGGCTCGACGTCCGGCTCCACGTCCGGCTCGAGCCCCGCTCCCGCGACCGCGGGCGCCGCCGGGCTCGACCTGCGCGGTCCCGACGGCGGCGGGCAGCACAGGGCCGAGCAGGGGGCCGAGCGCGGCGCGCAGGGCACCGGCCAGGCGCGGGCGCGGGCGGGCAGCTCCGCCCGGTCCTCCTGAGCGCCACCTCGGCGGCCGCGTCGATCGGTCGCGCCGTCGCGGACCCGCTGCGGTCCGTCGCGACCCGCCCGCGCCCGCTGCGGATCTCCTGGCTGCCGATCGCGGTGGTCGTGTTCGCCTTCACCCTGCCCGGCAACTTCGTGCTGCCCGGCCCGCTGAAGTCCAACGGCGCCCCCGCCCGGCTGCTGTCCCTGGCCTGCCTCGTCCTGGCGGTCCTCACCGTCCTCGCCGCGCGCCGCCGCCGCGCCGACCGCGAGGACCCGCGCTGGTCCCTCGTGGGCGGCGTCCTCGTGCTCACCCTCGCCGAGGCGTTCTGGACCTACGGCGTCGCGCTCACCAGCCCCCTGGACGCCGCCGAGACCGCCGGGGCGCTGCGCTCGCTCACGGGCTCGCTCAGCGCGACCGGTGTCGGCTTCTACCTGTGGCTGGCGCTGCGCCGCCGCGACGACCTCGACCGGATCCTCGGCTGGATCGTCGGGTGCGCGGCGTTCTCCGCCCTCGTGGCCGCCGCCAGCTGGGCGGGGCTGCTGCCGAGCTGGGCGTCGCTCGTGCGGGCGGTGGGCCTGGTGGAGAACACCCCCACCCTGGGCACCGTCAGCCGCCTGGACTTCCTGCGCGCGCGCGGCACCGGGGAGCACCCCATCGAGTACTCCCTGGGCCTGACCGCGGCCCTGCCGATCGCCCTGCACCTGGCCCGGCACGCCGTCACCGCCCACGGCCGCCGCTGGGCCTCGGTGGCCTCCGCCGTCATCGTCGTCGGCATCCCCCTGTCGGTCTCGCGCACCGCCGTGCTCGGCCTGGTCCTCGGCCTGGCCGTCGCCGTGTCGGTGTGGCCGGCGCGGCAGAAGCTCGCCGCGCTCGTCACCGCCGCCGTCGGCGCCGTGCTCATGTTCGTCCTCGTGCCGGAGCTGTCGCGCTCCCTCACGCAGATCTTCCTGCTGGCGGAGGAGGACGACAGCGTCACCGGGCGGCTGGACGACTACGCCCTCGTCGAGCAGATGTTCCGCGAGAACCCCTGGTTCGGGATGGGCGCCGGCGTGTACCGGCCCGAGACCGGCGGGGTGTACCTCGACAACACCTTCCTGGGGACCCTCGTGGGCGGCGGCGCGATCGGCGTGGCCGTGTTCGTGCTGGTGTTCCTCGTCGGCGGCGCCGTGGCGTGGGACCGCAGCGTGCTGGCCCCCGACGCCGCCGACCGCAGCCTGAACCGCTCGCTGCTGGCGGTCCTCGTGGTCGTGGCCATGGGGGCGGCGACCAGTGACGTGATGTCCTTCCAGCACCCGAGGGTCCTGTTCGTGGTGGCGCTGGGGTTGCTGGCGTCCCGGGCGGGCGCCGCCCGGAGGCGGATCGAGGACGGTGCGAGCGGGCCGGGCGCACCCCGTCCCGCGGGGGCGCGGCGGTGAGCCGGGTGGCGGGTCGCGACGGGACGGACGAGAGGGGCGGGACGGACGTGCAGGACGGGGTGGACGTGCAGGACGGGACGGACGGGGGCGGCGACGCGGTGGGCGCCGGCCCTCCGGTCGTGCAGGCGCTGCGCGCGCGGTTGCTGAGCGACCTGGGGGAGGTCCTGCCAGCGCACCGGTCATGGATCGCCCTGGACTTCCCCATGCACCTCAACTGCGGCGACTCCGCCCTGCACCTCGGGCTGGAGGCCGTCGCGGCCGAGCGCGGGGCGCGGGTCACCAGGATCCTGGACCGCCGTTCCTACCGCCCCGACCTGCTGGATCCCGGCTCGCTGCCCGTGTCCATGGCCGGTGGCACCTGGGGAGGGCTATACCCCACCCACCACGAACTGCGCCTGCGGTTCCTGCGCGACACCCGCGGCAGAGACGCGGTCCAGATGCCCCAGTCCATCGAGCACGTGGACGAGCGACACCGCGATGAGCTGCGCCGGGCGGTCGGCGAGCACGGGCGCTTCACCTTCCTCGTGCGCGACCGGCGCAGCTACGACATCGCGGTGCGGGACTACGACTGCGAGGTGCGCCTCGTGCCCGACCTGGCCTTCGCGCTCGGTGCGCTGCCGCGCGGCACCGCCGGCCGGCCCCTGGTCGTGCAGGCCCGCACCGACCGCGAGGCGGGCGGTGTGGAGGGCTTCGAGGAGACCTTCGACTGGATCACCGCCCCGCCCCGCTCCCGGTCAGCGGTGCTGTTGCGCCTCGCTCGCCGGCTGAACGCCCAGCAGCGGCGCACCGGCGCCCGCCCGGTCGCCGTGGCGGCCAGGACGGCCATGCGGGCACTGGCGCGGGCCAACCTGCAGCGCGCCTGCTCGATGCTGTCCGTGGGGGAGCGGGTCGTCACCGACCGGCTGCACGGGCACGTCATCAGCACCCTGCTGGGCATCCCGCACGTCGTGGTCAACGACAGGTTCGGCAAGGTGCGGGCGCTGCACGAGACCTGGACCGCCGAGGACCCGGGGACGTCGTTCGCGGCCTCCTGGTCGGAGGTCCCGGAGGCGCTGGCGCGGCTGGGGCGCTGATCGCGTTGACCACCCGCGTCGCCCCCTCGCTGCTTGAGGCCGTGAGATGACCGTCGGTACCCTGGGCCGCGCGTGTGACGGTGGGGTCCAGTCGAGTGTGGTCGACCCGGCCTCGGCGCTGGGCGGAGAGAGGTGTTCCTTGCCCGTGCCATCGCCCGTGCCACCGTGTCCGGCGGAGCTCCCGCGAGCTGCGCGGTGACGCCCTCGCTGCGGGCGCGCGCCGCGTCCGGCGTCTTGTGGAGCGGCGCCCAGATGTGGCTCGTGCGCGCCACGACCGCCGGCGCGTTCATCGTCATCAGCCGCCAGCTGCAGCCCGCCGAGTTCGGCCTCGTCGCGCTGGCCATGTCCGTCATCGCCGTTCTGCAGCTGCTCGGCGACAGCGGCATGGCGACCTACCTCATCCGCACCCCCGGACTCGGCGAGCGGCACCGCAGCACCGCGTTCTGGACGAGCATGCTGCTCGCCACGCTCCTCGCCGGCGCGCTCGCCGCGCTCGCCGGACCGGTGTCCGCGCTGTTCGGCGAACCCGGCCTGGCGCCGGTGCTGCGCTGGCTCAGCCTCGGTCTCGTCCTGACGGGCCTGGGCAGCGTGCCCAGCGCGCTGATGCGCCGCGACATGCGCTTCAAGCAGCTGGCCCTGCGCGGCACCGTCGCCACACTCCTCGGCTCCGTGGTCGCCATCGTCCTGGCCCTGCTCGGCGCGGGCGTGTGGGCGCTCGTCGCCCAGAACCTCGTGCGCGGGGTCGTCAACGTCGCCATCACCTGGTCGGTGGTGCACTGGTGGCCGCGGTTCCTGCTGGACCGGCGCGAAGCCCGCGCGATGCTCACGTTCGGGAGCAAGCTGCTGAGCATCGACCTGTTGCTGCAGGCCCGCACGCGCGGCGAGGAGTTCGTGATCGCCGGGGTGGCCGGCGCCACGACCCTCGGGTTCTGGGCGCTGGCGAACCGGCTGGTGAAGATCATCCAGGAGACGGGCAGCTCCGTCGTCAGCACCGTGGCCACCCCCGCCTTCGCCAAGCTGCAGGACGACCGGCCGAGGTTGTTCCGCGCCTACGAGTCGGCGTTGTACACCGCCGGGCTCGTCATGTTCCCCGCCATGCTGCTGCTCGCCGTCACCAGCACCGACCTCGTGCCGCTGCTGCTGGGCGAGCAGTGGGCCGTCACCTCCCGCGTCGCGCAGGTCGTCGCCCTCTCCGCCGCCCTCGCGGTGTTCAGCCAGTTCGACCGCGCCGTGTTCGTGGCCGTCGGCACGCTGCGCCCCGAGGTCGTCATGGTCAGCGTCATCGTCGCCCTGCACCTCGGGATCGTCGTGGTCCTTCTCCCGCACGGGCTCCTCTGGGTGGCCGTCGGCCTGCTGGCGCGGGTCGTGCTGGCCCTGCCGGTGCGCCAGGTTGTGCTGCACCGCACCGTCGGGCTGCCGCTGCGCAGCTCCCTCAAGGCCTGGCGCGTGCTCCTCGCCGCGGTCGTGATGGCCCTGCTCGTGCAGGTCTCCTCCCTCCTGCTGGACGACGCCGAGGCGTGGCTGCGCGTGGTCGTCGCCCTCGCGGTCGCCGCCGCCACCTACCCGGTGGCGCTGTGGCTGGTGGCGCGCCCGGTCGTGCGCAGCGTCCTCGCCGACGTGCGCGGCCTGCGCCGCCGGCGGCCGGCCGCACCGCCGGCCCAGGCGCCGTCCGAGGACGCCGTCGCGGTCGGCGCCGCACCCGGCACCGCCGTCACCCCGGACGTCCCGCCCACCGTCACCCCGACCCCAGGAGCTGGCACCGACCGTGAGCGCTGAGCCCACCACCGCCCCCGCGCCCGACGCCGCCCCGGCCGACCGGGCCGTCGACGTGTCCGTCGTCGTGCCCTGCCTGAACGTGGTCGGCGTGGTCGAGGAGCAGCTCGCCGCCCTGGCCGCGCAGGACTACGGGGGCACCTTCGAGGTGGTCCTGGCCGACAACGGCAGCACCGACGGCCTCGCCGACCACGTGCCCGGGTGGGCGCAGCGGTACGGGCTGGACCTGCGCCACGTCGACGCCTCCGACGTGCGCGGCGTCAGCCACGCCCGCAACGCGGGGCTTCGCGCGGCGCGCGCCGACCTGGTCGCCGTCTGCGACGCCGACGACGTCGTGGTCCCCGGCTGGCTGCGCGCCCTCACCGACGCCGCCCGCGACGCCGACCTCGTGGCCGGCACCATGGACGTGGTCACGCCCAACGACGCGGTGCGCCGCGAGTGGCGCCCCGGCCCCGCCCCCGGGCAGCTGCAGACCCGCTTCGGGTTCCTGCCCTTCGCGATGGGCTGCAACGTCGCCGTGCGCCGCGAGGTCGCGCTCGCGGTCGGCGGCTGGGACGAGTCGTACGTGGCCGGCGGCGACGACGTCGACTTCAGCTGGCGGGTGCAGCTGGCCGGGCACCGCATCGCCCTGGCCGAGGACGCCGTCGTCCGCTACCGCTACCGCACCGACCTGAAGGGCACCGCCCGCCAGTTCCGCGACTACGCCCGCAACGAGGCGCGCCTGCTGGCGCAGTACCGCGAGCACGGTGCGGTGCCGCCGGACGGCGTCTCGCGCTCGGACCTGGTGTGGCTGCTGCGGCACTGCTACCACGTGCTGCAGGGCCCCGGCCGGCGCGGGCGGTGGGTCTGCCGCGCGGCCCGGCTCCTCGGGCGCGAGCAGGGCCGGCGGCGCTACCAGCGCACGGGCTAGGCCCGCCCCGCCCCGCCCCGGTCAGGGCGTGCGGGGGCCGCAGCGCGGTCGCGGCGGTGCCCAGCACCGCCCACGGCGAGCGGCCGGCCAGGGCGCGCAGCGCCGGTGCCGGGACGGGAGCGCCCAGCACGTCGCGGGCGCGGCCCAGGGCCATCGCCACCGGCAGGCCGGTGCCGGCCCCGGCGCACCGCTCCGCGAGCACGTCCCAGCCGCGCCGGGTCGCCGCGCCCAGGCGCAGGTCGTACAGCCACAGCAGACGCCACGCGCCGCTGAGGCAGGCGTGCAGCGCGAGGTGGTGCAGCTGGTCGTCCGGGTCGAGCACCGGTGCGGGCGTGCCCAGCAGCGGGACGGGCCGGGTGCGCCCCAGCAGCGACGGCACGTCCACGCGGAAGCGGGAGCGGCGCGCGGGGCGGTTCACCAGGTGCCAGTGCAGGTCCAGGAACGTGCCGTGCGGCAGGGCGACCGCGATCTCGCCGGCGCCGGCGGCGCGGATGCCCGCCCGGTCGGGGTCCATCGCGCGGGCCCCGCGGGCCTCCAGCGCGCTCAGGGCGTCCCCGAAGGCGGCCGGGTGCACGAGCACGTCGAGGTCGTGGAACTCGCGGGGGGCGCCGGCGTGCAGGGTGGCGGCGACGGCGGGGCCCTTGAGCACCGCCCAGGGCAGGCCGTCCAGGGCCTCGGCGACCACGCGCAGGTCCAGCTGCACCGTCAGCCGCCGGGCGCCCTGCACGACGGCGGCCCGGTGGGTGGCCGCCCGCAGCGGGGCGAGCGCCCGCCCCGGTGCGGTGGCCAGCAGGTGGTCCAGGGAGGGGCCGACGCGGTGGTGCGCCGCGACCCGGGCCAGGGCACCGACCTCGACGCCCGCCGGGTCCACCGCGCGCTCGCGTGCGGGACCGGGTGCCCCGGCCAGCACGGAGCGCGCGAAGGCTCCCGCAGCGCGCAGCGCGCGGCGGGAGCCTTCGGGAGCACTCGGAGGGCGCCGGAGGAGCAGTCGCAGGAGACCGTGTGGAGCGGCTTGCCGGCGACGAAGTCGCCGTCGCTGGTGACGCCGAACTCCTTGGGGCTGGCCAGGGTCGGGTCCGCCAGCGACCCCGGGGTCGTCAGCGCCGGTGCTTCGCGGGGTCGTGCCACGGGGTCCTCCTGGTGCCGGGCCAGGGCGAGGTCGTCGACCCGGGCTCCGCCGGTCCCCGCCGTGCTCAGCGGTACTTCACCGCGGCCGCGGCGCGCCCGTAGCGCATGTAGAAGGCGCCCACGACGTACGCCAGGCGGCTGCGCGGGCCGTCCAGCTCCGCGGCGCGCACCGCCCGGGCCAGCGCCCCCACCGGCGGCACGAACGCCTTCGCGGTCAGCGCGCCGGGGGGCTCCTCGCCGTTGCGCACCCGCAGCTGCCGGCCGTGCTGCACGCGGCACAGCTTCGTCCACGCCTCGGCGTAGGACTCGCGGGCGGGGTGGCGCACGACGGCATCGTGGACGTAGGTCAGCGGGAAACCGGCCGCGACGGCGCGCCCGCACCACTCCGCGTCACCGCCGGAGGGCAGGTCGGCGTCGAAGGGCCCCACCGCGTCGAACACGTCCCGCGGCACCACGAGGTTCGCGGTCACGGCGAAGCCCCGCGGCACGGTGCGGTCCTGGCGGAAGGCGTTGACGACCTCGAAGGCCTCCACGGGGTGCGGGCGGCGGGCGTCGCGCGGGTACACCCGCACCCGACCGGCGACGACGCGCGCCCCCGCCTCCAGGGCGCGCACGGCCGCCGACACCCACGAGGGGTCCGGCAGGGTGTCGGAGTCGGTGAACGCCAGCACGTCCCCCCGCGCCACCGCGACGGCGGCGTTGCGGGCGGCGTAGGAGCCCGGTCGCGGCTCCGACAGCACCGTCACGCGCGGGTCGAGGTCGGCCAGGTCGGTGCGCGGCTCGCGCGAGCCGTTGTCGGCCACGACGATCCGCAGCTTCTCGGCGGGGTGGTCCTGGACCAGCAGCGCGCGCACGCACGCCTCCAGGCGCGGGTCGTCCTTGACGGGGACGACGACGTCGACGGTCGGCGCGCTGGTCGGGGCGGCGCTCGGCATGGGGACGGGCGTCCTTCCGGGGGCGGGCTGCCTGGGGGTGGTGGGCGCATCGTCGCACACCCGGCGTTGCGCCCCAGCGACCACGCGTAGCAGGATCCCGCTGCGTGAGCGCCCTCAGCGAGACCGCCGAGCGGGAGCCCGCGACGCCCTCCCCGCCCCCCACCGCCAGCGTCGTGGTGCCCGTGCACGACGGCGTGCAGGAGCTGCGCCGGTGCCTGTCGGCGCTGCTGCGCCAGGACTACCCGGCGGGCAGGTTCCGCGTGATCGTCGTGGACAACGCCTCCCGCGAGGACGTCTCGGCGGCCCTGCCCGACGACGAGCGGTTCGTGCTGCTGTCCGAGCCGGTGCCCGGTTCCTACCGCGCCCGCAACCGCGCGCTGGCCGAGGCCGACGGTGAGGTGGTGGCCTTCACCGACGCCGACTGCACGCCGGAGCCGGACTGGCTGCGCCGCGGCGTGGAGGCGCTGCGGCGCACCGGCGACCACCTGGCCATGGTGGGCGGTGCGGTCGAGCTGACCTTCCCGGCCGGGCGGCCGCGCACCGCGTGGGAGCTCTACGAGGCCGCGCACGCCTTCCCGCAGCGCGAGTACCTGGCCAAGCAGCGCTTCGCCGTCACCGCGAACCTGTTCACCTGGCGGTCCGCGCTGGAGGAGATCGGCCCGTTCGACGCCTCGCTGGCCTCGCGCGGCGACGCGGAGTGGGGTCAGCGCCTCGCCGCCCGCGGAGGGGCCCAGGGGTACGCCCCCGACGCGGTCGTGCACCACCCGGCCCGGTCGACGTGGTCGGCGATGTGCACCAAGACGCTGCGGGTGGCGCGCGGGCGCCGCGACGTCGACCTGGCCCGGGGGCGCGGCAGGCGGCACTTCCTGGGGGTCGCCGCGGCGCACGTGCGGCTGGGTGCCGTGGGCGTCGTGCGTCCCCCCGCACCGGCGCACCTGCTGTCCACGCGCTCGGCCACGGCCCGCTACGTGGCCGCGTACTCCACCGCCAGGGCGCTGTACGTCGCGGTGAACCTCGCCACCGGCGTGCGGCCGCGTCTTTGACACCGGCTGCGCGGAACGGTCAGATGACCGCTGTGGAGGACGTCCTGTTCTACGGCAGCAGTCCCTGGGACGAGACCTGGCTCACCGAGCACTACCTGTCGGAGGCGCTCTCGCAGCGGGTCCGGGTGCTGTTCGTCGACCCCGCCTTCAGCGTCCTCACCCCGCTGCGCCGCCACGGCGCCGTGGCGGGCGCCCGCCGCGTGGCCGGGTTGCTGGCCCGCCCCCGGCGCAGCGAGGGCCACGTCCACGTCCTGCGCACCACGGCGCTGCCCCCCAAGGAGAACCGCTGGGCGCGCGCGGCGTCCGCGCCGTGGCGGCGCGCCCAGGTCCAGCGGGCGGTGCGGGCCGCGGGGCTGGACGTCGGTCTCGTGGTGACGGCCGCCGCGTTCGACGACAGCACCTGGATCCCCGACGGCGCGGTGCGCGTCTCGATCGTCAAGGACTGGCTCGAGGCCGGTGCCCACCTCACCGGGCTGCCCGCCGAGGTGGTGCGCGAGCGGCAGCAGCGCACCTGGCGCACGGCGGACCTCGTCTGCGCGATCTCCACGCGGCTGCAGGACCGGCTGCGCGAGGAGGGCGTGGAGGCGGAACTGCTGCGGCACGGTTCGCTGTCCGCCCGGACGGCCCCGGTTTCCGGCCGGCCGGTGCCGGCGGCGCTGAGCGCGCTGCCGCGCCCGCTCATCGGCGCCGTCGGCCGCATCGACGCCCGCTGGGACCACGCGGCGCTGGCGGCGGTGGCCGAGGAGAACCCCGGCGGTTCCGTCCTGCTCATCGGGCCGGTCAGCCCGCGCGCCGACCGCGGTGCCCTCGAGCGTTTGCAGCGGCTGCCGAACGTGCACCTGCTGCCCGCGGTGCCCAACGTGCAGTTGCCCGCGTGGGTGGAGGCCCTGGACTGCGCCACGGTGCCCTACGTCGACGACCCGTGGCAGCGCTACGCCTCCCCGCTGAAGATCTGGGACTACCTGCGGGCGGGGACCCCGACCGCGGCGACGGGCTGCCCGGCGCTGGGGGAGTTCCCCGACGGCCTGGTCCACTTCGCCCTGCCGTCGCGCGAACTGCCCCGGCTGGTGCGCGAGGCGCTCGCCGAGCCCGCGGAGAACCGCCAGCACCGCACGGCGTTCGCGGCCGCGAACACGTGGGACGACCGCGCCGCGCAGCTGCTGGGGCTCGCCGCGTCGCGCCGCGCCCTCAGCTGAGGGCGGCGGCGCCGGGGCGGCGGGGCAGGAACTCCGGCAGTTCCGCGGTGCCCGGGTCCACGCCCAGCCCCCGCACGAGGCGGCCCGCCAGCGCCGGCCACGTGAACAGCGGTGACCTCGCCGCGGCCCGTGCCCCAGTCCCCGCCGCCGTCGAGGGGTCGCTGAACCGGCGCATGGCCTCCAGCACCGCGTCGGTGTCGGTGGGGTCCACCACGACACCCCCGTCGCCGATGAAGTCCGCCGACCCGCCGTTCGTGCCGCCGATGCTCGGCAGGCCGGCGGCGGCCGCCTCGGTGAACACCACGCCCGCGGGTTCGTACAGGGAGGGCATGACGAAGCACGTGGCCGCGTCGAAGAGCCCCTGCAGGCGCGCGCGCCCCTCGGGCGTGCCGCGCGGGATCCGCCCGTGCGTGCGGACCCCCGGGGCGGAGATCTCCGGGTGCCCGCCCACGACGTCGAGCGTGGCGGCGGGGTGCTCGGCGCGCAGCCGGGCGAACGCCTCCAGGACGCGGGGGCCGTTCTTGCGCGTGAAGTCCAGGCCGACGAACAGGAACCTCGGGACGGAGAAGTCCCGCTCAGGGCTGCGCGGGACCTCGTGCGTGCCGGCGCCCACGACGCGCACCCGCCCGGCCGGCACGCCGTAGTCGGACTCCGCGGAGTCCGCCGCCCAGCTGCTCGTCATGCAGCACGTCGTGGCGGAGACGTAGGCCTCGGCCTGCACGCGCAGCCGCGCCTCGACGTCCCGGCGGCGCATCGCGTCCCAGTTGGCGTACGGGTACCGCAGGGCCTGCGCGACGGTCATGTCGTCGTAGACGACCCTCGGCAGCTCGGTGCGCACGAGGTAGCCGGCGCCCAGCTGCACCACGCCGTCGAGGCCGCGCAGCGCGTCCAGGCGCCGCTGGCCGGTCCGGCTGCGCAGCGCGGCCAGGTGCGCGCCGACGAGCGCGGCGCTGTACCCGCGGCGCAGCCGCTCGCGCGGCGGCAGGCCGGCCCCGCCGCGGCGGTGCAGCGGGCTCAGCGCCAGGGCGAGGCCCCGCTCCAGCCGCGGGTCGGGCCGCACGTCGACCGGGACGACGTCCACGCCCCAGTGCCTCAGCCCCTGCAGGACCCCGTAGGGGGTCCCGGAGCGGACGGTGGGGTCGGTGGCGTCCCCCGGGAACAGCACCGCCAGGCGCAGACGGAGGGAGGGGCGGTCGTCCGGCATGGCGTCAGGGTAGGGCATCGGTCACGCAGCGTCGCCAACGCTGCCGGGGTCCGCATGCGCCGCGCAACCGCCTTGCGCCGCAGGCGTTCTCGCGCGCAGGGCGGAGCTCAGCGGTCGGCGGCCGCCCGCAGGCCGGCGACGAACCCCTCCACGTCGGCGTGCGACGGCAGCGCTCCCGCCTCGCGCGCCTGCGCCAGGGTCGGCGCCTGCTCGTCCTTGCCGGACAGCGTGAACTCCAGCTCCCGCCCGTCGCGTCCGGTGCGCGGCCACTCGATGCCCAGCTCGGGGTCCAGCGGGTGCACGCCGTGCTCGCGCTCGGGGGCGTAGCCCTGCGAGCACAGGTAGACGACGGTCGAGCCGTCCGCCAGGGACAGGAACGCGTGCCCCAGGCCCTCGGACAGGTACACCGCGCGGCGGTCGACGTCGTCGAGCAGCACCGATTCCCAGCGCCCGAACGTGGGGGAACCCACCCGCAGGTCCACGACGACGTCCAGGACGGCGCCGGCGGCGCAGAACACGTACTTGGCCTGTCCGGGCGGCACGTCGGCGTAGTGGACGCCGCGCAGGACCCCCGCCGCCGACACCGAGCAGTTCGCCTGCGCCAGGGACAGCCCGTGCCCGGCGGCGCCGGTGAGAGCAGGCTCCCTGAACCACTCCAGGAACGTGCCGCGGTCGTCGCCGAACTGCCGGGGAGTGAACTCCCAGGCGCCGGCGATGCTCAGTTCCCGGGTCTGCACCGCGTCGTCCCCCTCGTCGCCGAAGCGGCCCGCCCGGACCGCAGGCGCGACCCTACCCACCCCGCCGGCCCACCGGTGGAGGCTGTCGGTGAGGAGCCGGTCACCGTAGGCTGCGGCGCGTCGTGCCGGAGGAGGACGAGGGGGACGTGTGCGCTGGGTCGTGACCGGGGCCACCGGGATGCTGGGGACGGACGTCGTGGCGGCGCTGCGCGAGCGCGGGGAGGACGTCGCACCCCTCGGGCGCGCGGACCTGGACGTCACCGACCTCGCCGCCTGCCGGCGCGCGGCGGCCGGTGCGGACGTCGTCGTGAACTGCGCCGCGCACACCGCGGTGGACGCCGCGGAGACGGAGGAGGCCGCGGCGTTCGCCGTGAACGCCGTCGGCGCGCGCAACCTCGCCCTCGCCGCCGCGGGCGCCGGGGCGCGACTGGTGCACGTGTCCACCGACTACGTGTTCGACGGCGAGGCCAACGAGCCGTACGCGCCGGACGTCCCGCAGGCGCCGCGCAGCGCCTACGGGCGCACCAAGGCCGCGGGGGAGTGGGCGGTCGCGGCCAGCGGTGCCGACGCGCTCGTGCTGCGCACCGCGTGGCTGTACGGCGCGCACGGGCCGTGCTTCCCGAAGACGATGGCGCGGGTGGGTGCCGAGCGCGGTGCGCTCTCCGTCGTCGACGACCAGGTCGGCCAGCCGACGTGGACCGTGGACGTGGCGCGCCTGGCCCTGGACCTGGTCGCGGTCGCCGCCCCGGCGGGCACCTACCACGCGGTCTCGGCGGGGCGCTGCTCGTGGTTCCGGTTCGCCGGCGCCGTGCTCGCCTCGGCGGGCCTGGGGCGCGTGGCGCTGGAACCCGTCACGAGTGCGGAGTTCGTGCGCCCCGCGCCGCGGCCGGCGTTCTCCGTGCTGGACACCTCGAACCTGGCTCCGGTGGGGGTGGAGCCGATCGGCGACTGGCGCGAGCGCTGGGAGGTGGCCGCGCCCGCCGTCCTGGGCTGAGCGCCGGCGCGTCAGCGCGCCCCGCGCGCCAGCAGTTCCAGCAGGTACGCGCCGTACCCGCTCTTGGCGAGCCGCTCGCCGCGCGCGCGCAGCGCGTCGTCGTCCAGCCAGCCGTTGCGCCAGGCGATCTCCTCGGGGCAGCCGATCTTCAGGCCCTGGCGCGCCTCCAGGGTGCTGACGTAGTTGCCCGCCGCGAGCATCTGGTCGAACGTCCCGGTGTCCAGCCAGGCCGTGCCCCGCGGCAGCACCTCCACGCGCAGCGCACCCCGCTGCAGGTAGGTGCGGTTCACGTCGGTGATCTCCAGTTCCCCGCGCGCCGACGGGCGCAGGCCCTCGGCGATGCCCACGACGTCGTTGTCGTAGAAGTACAGGCCGGGCACGGCGTAGTTGCTGGCGGGGTTCGCGGGTTTCTCCTCCAGCGACAGCGCGTTGCCCTCGGCGTCGAAGGAGACGACGCCGTAGGCGGTGGGGTCGCCCACCCAGTAGGCGAAGATGGCGCCGCCGGTCAGCCCGTCGAAGCGGCGCAGCTGCGTGCCCAGACCCGGCCCGTAGAAGATGTTGTCGCCCAGCACGAGGGCCACG
This sequence comes from Kineococcus esterisolvens, assembly GCF_050871405.1. Taxonomy (NCBI): domain Bacteria; kingdom Bacillati; phylum Actinomycetota; class Actinomycetes; order Kineosporiales; family Kineosporiaceae; genus Kineococcus; species Kineococcus esterisolvens. The sequence goes on along the minus strand of NZ_JBJLRI010000006.1, from coordinate 70,881 downwards.
GAGTCGGACCCGATGAACTCCTTGCCGATGAGGAAGGCCTGTGCCAGGCCGTCGGGGGAGGGCTGCACGGCCCAGCTGATCGAGATGCCGAACTGCGAGCCGTCGCCCAGCAGCCGCCGGAACCCCTCCGCGTCGTGCGGGGTGGTGATGACCAGGACGTCGCGCACCCCCGCCAGCATGAGCGTCGACAGCGGGTAGTAGACCATCGGCTTGTCGTACACCGGGACGAGCTGCTTGCTGATGCCCTGGGTGATGGGGTGCAGCCGGGTACCGGATCCGCCGGCGAGGATGATTCCGCGCATGGCACCGTAGTATGACGCTCATGAGACTCCTGGTCACCGGCGGTGCAGGTTTCATCGGGAGCCACTACGTGCGCTCCGCGCTGACGGGGGCGCACGGCGCGCAGGACGTCGAGTCCCTCGTCGTGCTGGACAAGCTCACGTACGCCGGGAACCTGGCGAACCTGGACCCGGTGGCCACCGACCCTCGCCTGGAGGTCGTCGAGGGCGACATCACCGACGCCCCCACGGTGGACGCGCTCATCGAGCGCGCCGACGTCGTGGTCCACTTCGCCGCCGAGAGCCACGTCGACCGCTCCATCACCGGAGCGGCGGGTTTCGTGCACACCAACGTCGTGGGCACCCAGACCCTGCTGGACTCCGCGCTGCGCCACGGCGTGGACAAGTTCGTCCACGTCTCCACCGACGAGGTGTACGGCAGCATCGAGTCCGGTTCCTGGAGCGAGGACCACGCGCTGGAGCCGAACAGCCCGTACTCGGCGTCCAAGGCGTCCAGCGACCTGCTGGCGCGGGCCTACCACCGCACGCACGGCGTGCCCACGGTCGTCACGCGCTGCTCGAACAACTACGGGCCCTACCAGTTCCCGGAGAAGGTGATCCCGCTCTTCATCACCTCGCTGATGCGCGGCGGGACGGTGCCGCTGTACGGCGACGGCCTCAACGTGCGCGACTGGCTGCACGTGGACGACCACTGCCGCGGCATCCAGCTCGTCGTCGACGGCGGCCGCCCGGGCGAGGTCTACAACATCGGCGGCGGCACGGAGCTGACCAACCGCGAGCTCACCGAGCGGATCCTGGACGCCCTCGGCGCCGGCTGGGACCGGGTGCGGCAGGTGGAGGACCGCAAGGGCCACGACCGGCGCTACTCCGTGGACATCTCCAAGATCCGCGGCGAGCTCGGCTACGAGCCGCGGCACACCTTCACCGAGGGGCTGGCCGACACGGTCGCGTGGTACCGCGACAACGAGCAGTGGTGGCAGCCCCTGCTGGCGCACCTGTCGGTGGTGCGCTGACCGGTGGTGCGCTGACCGGTGGTGCGCCGACCCTTGGCGCGCCGAGCGGCACGGGCGGCGGCCCCGGACTCCCGCCCGGGGCGCCACCGCCCGCGCTAGAGCGCCAGCGGCTGGGCGTCGCCGCGCAGCTCCACGGCGCTGGAGGCCGCGGTGAGGAAGTCGTCGTGGTCCAGAGCGTCGGCCTCGCGCACGACGGCCAGGCCCCGGGCGCGCAGCATCGCGGCGATCTGCTCCTGGTGGTCGTCGACGTGCTCGGCGAACTCCGCGCGCCGCGGCACCAGGATCGGCAGCTTGCCGGCCTGGAGCGCCTCCAGGGCCACGCCCGTGCCGGCGTGCGCGACCACCAGGTCGGCCTCGCGCATGGCCGCGCCCAGCTCCGCGGCCGGCACGGCGGTGCGCGGGTCGATCACGGGCAGGCCCGTGGTGTCGGTGGTGCCGGTCTGCCAGAGCACCTCGGCGCCCGTGTCGTGCAGCATCGGCGCGAGGTGCTCGACCAGCCTGCGGAAGCCGTAGGTGCGCGAGGTGCCGAGGGAGACGACGACCTTGGAGATCTTCTTCCGGTCCTCGGCGCGGCGCGCCTCCCAGCCGTCGAAGACGGAGCCGGCGTACTTCCAGCGGCGCGAGGCCCAGGCGGAGTTCTGGGTGTACAGCTCCACGCCGGGGACCCTGGAGAGCAGGCGGCCGCTGAGGGAGGGCCCGTCGGTGCGGGTGGCGCTCTCGATGTAGTAGGCGGGGGCTCCGTGCAGGCGGGCCTGCGGCAGGACGGAGACGGCCAGGCTGGAGCCGGTGCTCACCACGGCGGAGATCCGGCGGCGCTTGAACAGCGGCGAGGCCAGCAGGGCGTTCTGCACGGCGGCCTTGACGTCACGGGTGGGGCCGGGCTTGACCCAGGTCACCTCCTCGCCCTCGAGCAGGGACAGCGACTGCGGGGTGGGCACGGTGACCCAGTGGAAGGAGTCCTGGAGGGGCAGGCGGCGGGCGAGGGTCTTCAGTTGCATGAGGTGTCCGCCGTCGTTGGCGACGAGCAGTGCTGTCATGGGCGAGACCTCATCCGATCGCGGCCACCTGGTTGGAGCAGCCTGTGACAGCGCGCACTGTAGTCATGCCTCAACGTAACTGTCACATGACGATCACCACACTGGTCCCGGTGGTGCCTCGCATCACACCCAGCTCGGCAGCCACATGCGCCGCTGCCACTCCTCGTAGGGGATGACCTCCGCCGTGTAGATCGGCCAGAAGAAGGCGAAGCAGGCCACGCAGCCCACCACGACCACCCCCGCCGCCAGGGCTCCCCGGCGCCTCCGGCTCAGGGCCGCCTCCACGCCCTTCCCGCCGCGCAGCACCGCCGTGCCCGGGTCGGGGCCGAGCACCAGCCCCAGCACGTACACCACGCCCAGCACCACGAAGGGCACCAGCACCACCGCGTAGAACGTGAAGATCGTGCGCTGCTGGTACTGGAACCACGGCAGGTAGGTCGCCGCGTACCCGGCCAGCACCGCACCCGCGCGCCAGTCGCGGCGCAGCGCCCAGCACCACAGCAGCACCACCAGGGCCGCCACCCCCGCCCACCACAGGACCGGGGTGCCCAGCGAGGTGATCGCCTTGGAGCACTGCGCCACGGTGCAGCCGTCCTCGCCCAGCACCGGGTCCTCGTAGAAGAACGACGTGGGCCGGCCCTGCACCAGCCACGACCAGGGGTTCGCGGAGTACGGGTGCGGGCTGTCCAGCCCGACGTGGAAGGCGTACGCCTGCTGGTGGTAGTGCCACAGGCCGCGCAGCGCGTCCGGCACGAGGTCGCCGACGCCGCTGGAGGGGTGCTGGGCGCCCCACTGCCGGTCCCAGCCGTCGTCGGAGGCGAACCAGCCCGCCCAGCCGGCCACGTAGACGGCCACCGCCACCGGCACCATCGCCAGGAACGCCGGCACGCCGTCGCGCCAGGCGGCCGCCGGCAGCCAGGACCGCACGCCCACCGCGCGCCGGGCACCGGCGTCCCACAGCACCGTCACCAGGCCGAAGACCGCCAGCACGTACAGGCCGGACCACTTCACCCCGCACGCCAGGCCCAGGCTCACCCCGGCCGCCAGCCGCCAGGGCCGCCACCCCAGCCGCGGGCCCAGACCCCCCGCGCCGTGCTCGGCCACCGCCCGGGCCAGCCGCTCGCGGGCGCGGTCGCGGTCGACCAGCAGGCAGGCGAAGGCCACCAGCACCCACCAGGAGAGGAAGACGTCGAGCAGGCTCGTGCGGCTCTCCACGAAGTGCAGGCCGTCGGTGGCCAGCAGCACCGCGGCCGTCACCCCCAGCACGGTGGAGCGGAACAGCCGCCGCGCCACCCGCCCGAGCACCAGGATCGACAGCGTCCCCACCAGCGCCGCCGCGAAGCGCCAGCCGAAGGAGGAGTCCACCCCGAACAGCCACTGCCCGAGGCCGATCATCCACTTGCCCACCGGGGGGTGGACCACGAAGTCGCCCTCGGTGCCGAAGACGTCCGGCGTGCCCGCGGTGAACAGCGCGTCCGGGGTGGGGATCGAGGCGTCGTTGCGCAGCTCCACGCCGTGCTGCAGGAGCGAGTACCCCTGCTTGACGTAGTACGTCTCGTCGAAGACCAGCTGGTGCGGCTCGCCCAGGCGCCAGAAGCGCAGGAAGCCGCCGATGAGGGTCACCACGAGCAGCGGCAGCCAGCCGCGCCGCCACGACTCCCCGGTGATCTCCGACGCGCCGCCGAGCAGGCGCTCGCGCACCTCCTCCGGACGCCACCGGGCCGGCCGGGCGCCCACCGTCGCGCTCACCGCCCCCTCCTCGGCAGCGGCCTCACGCGACGTCCCCGCAGCTGTGGATCACGCGGTTCATCGTAGGTGCGGGGGCGGGGAGCGGGGCGGTGCCGCCCCCGCGGCGGTGTGCGCGACGATCGGGGGGTGGAAGACCAGGCAAACCCGGCCGTGGCCGGCGACGGCCGTCTCGTGCTGGCCGCTACCCCCATCGGCAACCCAGGCGACGCCTCGCCCCGGCTGCGCGAGCACCTCGCCGGCGCCGACGTCGTCGCCGCCGAGGACACCCGCCGGCTGCACCGGCTCTGCGCCGCCCTGGGCGTGACCACCGGCGGCCGGGTCCTCAGCTACCACGAGCACAACGAGGCGGCCCGCACCCCCGCGCTGGTCGAGGAGATCGCCGCGGGAGCCACCGTCCTGCTCGTCACCGACGCCGGGATGCCCTCGGTCTCCGACCCCGGTTTCCGCCTGGTCCGCGCCTGCGCCGACGCCGGCCTGCTGGTCACCGCCGTCCCGGGCCCCTCGGCGGCCCTCACCGCGCTCGCCCTGTCCGGCCTGCCCAGCGACCGGTTCGCCTTCGAGGGCTTCCCGCCCCGCAGGCCCGGGCAGCGCGAGCGCGCGCTGCAGGAGCTGGCCGCCGAGGAGCGCACGCTCATCTTCTTCGAGTCCCCGCACCGGACCGCCGCCACCCTGACCGCGATGGCCGCCGCCTTCGGCGCGCAGCGCCCGGCCGCGGTGTGCCGGGAGCTGACCAAGACCTACGAGGAGGTCGTGCGCGCACCGCTGGGGGACCTGGCCGAGTGGGCCGAGGCGCGCGAGGTGCGCGGGGAGGTGTGCCTGGTCGTCGCGGGCGCCGAGCCCGGTGCCGGTGCCCTCGACGAGACCGAGCTGGTGGAGCGGGTGCTGACCCGCGTCGGGGCGGGGCAGCGGCTCAAGGACGCGGTGCGCGAGGTCGCCCGGGCGCACGGCGCGACCTCGAGGGAGCTGTACGACGCGGCCGCTGCCGCGCAGCGGGCCGCTCGCGGGTGAGCCCCTACCCCGCGGCGGGACGGGTGTAACCGGGGTTCACCCGTTCGCCAGCACCCCGCGGGCGGAGAGAGTAGGCGGCTCAGGACCCCGATGCAGAGGGGGCAACGCGAAACCCTCTGAACCCCGGAGTCCTGCCATGCTCACCGTCGCCACCCCCCGCCGCCCCCGCCGCGGGCGCGCCCTGTTCGCGGCCGCCGCGCTCGTCGCCGCCCTCGGCGCCGGCGCCGGTACGGCCCCGGCCGCCGAGGCCGCCCCCGCGCCCGTCATGTACTACGACGGTGCCAGCGTGAACAACGCCCGCATCCCCGCCGCGGCCATCGACATCGAGACCACCACGACGGTGGCCTTCGACCGCGGCACCTACTGGATCGGTTCCACGCAGGTGGGAACCATCGACACGGTGACCAGCGAGGACGGTCTCCACCGGGGTTCCGGGACGGTGGACCTGACCGGCCGCACCGACTCGGTGACCCTCGTCGCCAGGCTCTACGCGGGCAAGTACATGGTGCAGAAGGTCTACAAGGTGCTGCGCCTGGTCCCGCCGACGCCGCTCGGGATCCCGGCCGGCTGGCCGAACGCCGACACCACCGGCGTGCCCGCGGGCAAGGTGCTGCAGCCGGTCGGCGACGTCCTCGTCACGACGCCGGGGACCGTGCTCGACGGGCTGGACATGGGCTGCCTGACGGTGCGCGCGACCGACGTGGTCGTGCGCAACTCGCGGGTCACCTGCGCCGACGATCGCCTCCTCGCCGTGTCGCTGAGCGGCGCCAAGGGCTTCGTTATGGAGGACTCCGAGATCGACGGCGCGAACGGCGCGGCCGAGGTCGCCATCGGCTGGGGCGGGTACACCCTGCGCCGGGTGGAGGTCCGCGGCACCCAGGACGGCCCCCGCCTCGGCTACGACGTCACCATCGTCGACAGCTGGGTCCACGGACTGGTCCGCGACCCCGACGTGCACACCGACGCGATGCAGTCCACCACCGGCGCCCGCATCCTGGTCCGGCACAACACCCTGGACCCGCGCACCCCGGGCGTCGACGACTTCCTCAACGCGGCCGTCCAGCTCGGCACCGAGACCGGGAACCAGGAACTGCGCACCGCGGTCTTCGAGAACAACTACTTCAACGGCGGCACGTTCTCGGTGAACGTCAGCTGCACCGCGCGGTTCACCGGCAGCGTGGTGTTCCGCAACAACACGTTCGGCCGCGGGGGCAAGTACGGCCCGATCATCGCGCCCGCCGGCGTCACGTTCACCGGCAACACCTGGGTCGACACCGGCGCCCTGGTGCCGGTCGCGCCGGCCTGCTGATCCCCGCCCCCCGGACGGGGGGCGGGGATCGAGGTCCCGGGGGATCGTGGTGACCGCGGGTCGGTCAACCGTCGCGAAGAGGCGCCCGGCTCGGCTACCGTGCGCCTCGCACCGGCGCGTTCCCGCCGAGCCCTCGGCCGGACGACCCCGGGCCCCCACGTCCGGCGGCGGGCAGGAAGGCGGTTCAGCACGCATGGCGACCGTTCCCCGCACCTCGGCATCCCCCACCCCCGACGACGGGGTGGACGTGGGGCGGCCCGCGCGGACCCGGGCCGACTGGATGGACGTGCTGCGGGGGGTCGCCCTGATCGCCGTGGTGCTCTTCCACGCCGGCACCCTCCTGCGCTTCGCCGGCCTGCAGGTGCCCGAGGGCCTGCAGTCCGTCAACGGTGCCGTGGCGCCCTTCCGCATCCCGCTGCTCGTGCTGCTGTCCGGGCTCCTGCTGCCGCGCTCCATGAGCAAGGGGCTCCGGCGCTACGCCGGCGGCAAGCTCGCCGCGATCGGCTACCCCTTCCTGCTGTGGACGGTCCTGTACGGCCTCGTCTACTGGCCCGGGCTGGGGGTGGAGGCGCTCGCCTGGCTGGTGCCCTCCCTCCTCGTCGGCGGCTCGTACCTGTGGTACCTGCTCTTCCTGCTGGTCTTCTACGCCGCCGCCCTCGCCGTGCGGCGCCTGCCGCGCCTGCCCGTCGCGGCGGTCTTCCTGCTCCTCGCCGAGCTCGCCCCGGACGGGACCAAGTACCTGGAGCGCCCGGCGTTCCTGTTCGCGCTGTTCCTGGGGGGCTGGTGGCTCGCGGAACGCCCCGGCCTCCTGCGCGCCGCGGTGCGCAGCCCCCTGGCGGCGGCGGTCGCCGCCGCGGTGCTCGGGGCCTCCTACGCGCTGCTGGACATGTCCGGGTACGGGCCCCGGGCGTTGCCGGGCACGCTGGCGGGTGCCCTGGTGCTGGCGTTCTGCACGCACCGGATCGCCCGGAGCGCGCTGCTGCGGCCGCTGCGGTTCACCGGGCGGAACTCGGTCGTCTTCTACGTCGTGCACTTCCCGGTCATCTACGTCCTCGTGCGGTGCGCCGACCTCGCCGGGGTCGAGGACGCGACGTTGCTCGTGGCCGTCTCGGCGAGCGCAGCCCTCCTCGTCGGTGCCGCCCTCGCCCTGGCGCGTCCCCGCTCCGCGCTGGTCCGCGCCCTGTTCACCGCTCCGCGGCGAACAGGGCCGTGACGGTGCAGGCGGGGCGGAAGGAGCCCGCCCACCCCGACCCCTCGGCGACGGTACGCGAACGGGCCGCGCGCCCGGGGGGTCCCCCGGGCGCGCGGCCCGTCGTCGTGCGGGTTCCCGCGCCCAGCCGTCAGTGCTGCACGGCCTTCTCCGCGCCGGCGCCCGTCAGCGAGCGCACCTCCATCTCCGCGGCGCGCTTCTCGTTGCCGGTCTCCCGGCCGGTGACCGAGCCGAGCCAGCCGAGGAAGAAGGCCAGCGGGATCGTCACCAGGCCCGGGTTCTCCAGGGGGAACCAGGCGAAGTCCACGCCCGTGTCGCGGATCATCGACAGGCTCGCCCCGCTCTCGTCCACCTTGCCGGAGACGACGGGCGAGAAGGCGATGAGCACCAGGCAGGAGATCAGCCCGCCGTAGGTGCTCCACAGCGCGCCGCGCGTGGTGAACCGCCGCCAGAACAGCGAGTACAGGATCGTCGGCAGGTTCGCGCTGGCGGCGACGGCGAACGCCAGCGCCACCAGGAACGCGATGTTCTGCCCGTTGGCGAAGATGCCGCCGACGATGGCCACCGCCCCGATGACGACGATCGTGATGCGCGCGACACGCATCTCCGCCTCGGGGGACGCCTCGCCCTTCTTCACGACGCTGGCGTAGATGTCGTGCGCGAACGAGGCGCTGGCGGTGATCGCCAGGCCGGCGACGACCGCGAGGATCGTCGCGAACGCGACCGCGGCGATGATGCCGAGCAGGATCGTGCCGCCCAGCTCGTAGGCCAGCAGCGGTGCGGCGGAGTTCGCCCGCCCCGGGGCCGCCCGGATGACGTCCGGCCCGACGATCGCGCCGGCGCCGTAGCCGATGACCAGGGTGAACAGGTAGAAGACCCCGATGATCCAGATCGCCCAGACGACGCTCTTGCGCGCCTCCTTGGAGCTGGGAACGGTGTAGAACCGCATCAGCACGTGGGGCAGGCCTGCGGTTCCCAGGACCAGTGCCAGCGACAGCGACAGGAAGTTCAGCTTGGAGACCTCGCTGCCGCCGTACTGGGCGCCGGGCCCCAGCAGCGCCTCGCCCGCCGAGCCCGGTGCCGACACCGCCGCGCCCAGCAGGTCGGACAGGTTGAACCCGTACCGCGCGAGCACCCAGACGGTCATCACGGCGGCACCGGCCACCAGCAGGCACGCCTTGATGATCTGCACCCAGGTGGTGCCCTTCATGCCACCGACGAGGACGTACAGCACCATCAGGGACCCGACGACCGCGATGACGACGTTCTGCCCGGCGCGCGACTCGATGCCCAGCAGCAGCGCCACCAGGCCGCCGGCGCCGGCCATCTGCGCCAGCAGGTAGAAGAACGACACGGCCAGGGTGGAGATCGCCGCCGCCGTCCGCACCGGCCGCTCACGCAGCCGGAAGCTGAGGACGTCGGCCATCGTGAAGCGGCCGGTGTTGCGCAGCAGCTCGGCGACCAGCAGCAGCGCGACCAGCCACGCCACGAGGAACCCGATCGAGTAGAGGAATCCGTCGTAGCCGTACAGGGCGATGGCGCCGGCGATGCCCAGGAAGCTGGCCGCCGACAGGTAGTCGCCGGCGATGGCGACGCCGTTCTGCCCGCCGGTGAACGAGCGGCCCCCGGCGTAGAAGTCCGCCGCCGTGCGGTTGTTGCGGCTGGCCCGCAGGACCACCGCGAGGGTCACCGCGACGAACGCTGCGAAGATGGCGATGTTGACCGCGGGGTTGCCGACGTCGGTGCCGGCGGCGGCCGCGACGGGCAGCGCGGCGGGCGCGGTGGAGAAGGCGGCGATCACCGGGACCTCCCCTCGACGCGCTCGCGCAGCTCCTCGGCGGCGGGGTCGAAGTGCCTGTTCGCCCAGCGCACGTACGCCGTCGTGATGGCGAACGTCGAGACGAACTGCCCCAGGCCGAACAGCAGCCCGACGGTGATGTTCGTGTCCCCGACGCGGGTGCTCATGAAGTCGTGCGCGTAGTCCGCCAGCAGGACGTACGTCGCGTACCAGACGAGGAAGAACGCCGACAGCGGCAGGACGAAGCGGCGGAACCTCCGCCGCAGCGCCTGGAACTCGGGGGAGTCGCGCACCTCCTCGTAGGGCGTGCGGTCCGGGCCCGCACCGGCCGGCGGGCCGCTCGATCCGTGGTCCGTCGTGCTCACCAGAACCTCCTCGTCCTCCCGGGGACGTCCCCCGGCCGTGAGGGTGGTCACGCTAGCCGCACGGGTGCCCGCAGCGCGCGCGAAACGCGCAGGTTCCTTCCGGAACGTCGCCGCCGACTTCCGGAAGGCGGGCCGCGGCGCCAGCCCGCCCGCGCTGCTCACCCCCCTGCGCGGGGGGTGAGGTGGGGGAGAGTGGTCGCACGTCGAACGAACCGCCATCATGGCGCGGTGCGAGCGGGCAACACCGGGTGGCCCTACCTGCTGAGGCGCGCCCTCGGCCACCACGTCCGGGACCGGGTGCGCGACCGCGCGCGCGACCTCTCCGGCCGGCGCGTCCGGCACCCCCTGACGACCTCGGCCGAGCTGGCCGCCGCGGGCGCCGCCCGCCGTCTCGTCGTGCACCCGGCCGCTCCCGCACCCCTGCGGCGCCCGGGAGGGCTGCCCGAGCCGCTGTGGCGGTCCTGGTGCGCCGGGCACGTCGGCGAGTCCGCCGAGCAGGTCGTCCTCGACGTCCGGGGCGCCACCGTCGTCAGCGGGTTCGGGTGGGTCTTCGCCTCCGGCCGCCTCGTCGCGGACCTGTGGCAGGAGCGCGTCCGCTCGGCCCCGCGCCTGGCCGCCCACGTGCGGGCGGACGGTCCCGCCGTGCACCTGGAGGGCACCACCGCCTCCCTGCTGGCCCCGTGGGCGCAGAACTACTACCACTGGACGGTGCAGGGGGTCCCCCGCGTCGGCATGCTCGCCGCGGCCGCCGACCTCGCCGAGGTCGACCACTGGCTGGTCCCGCCGCACACCCACCCCTACCTCGGCGAGTGGCTCGACCTCCTCGGCGTCCCCCGCGCGGCACGCGTCGAGGTCTCCGGCGCCGACCGCCGCTTCACCACCGAGCGGCTGCTCGTCAGCTCCGTGCCCGCGGCCGGGTACAACGTCCCGCCCTGGGTCGTGGACGACGTGCGGCAGCGGGTGGCGCCCTCGCGCGTGGGGGGCGGCCCGGCCCTGCTGTTCGTCGACCGGCCCGACACCGGCCGGCGGCGGCTCATCAACCGCGAGCAGGTGCTGCGCGCGGTCCGGGAGCGGGGCTTCACCGTGGTCCACCTCGAGGACGCGCACCTCGCCGAGGAGGTGTCGCTGTTCGCCTCCGCCCGCGTCGTGGTGGGGGTGCACGGGGCGGGCCTGACCAACGCCCTGCACTGCCCGCCGGGCGCGCACCTGGTGGAGATCACGCCGACCGGCCTGTCGTACCCCACCTTCCACAAGCTCGCGGCGGTCGCGGGCCTGCACCACCACGTGCTGCCGGGCACCGAGCCCGCGCTGCCGGGGGCGCTGGCCTTCCTGGACAACCAGGCCGACGTCGTCGCCGACGTGGCCGCGCTGCGTCGGCTGCTGGACCGGCTCGTGCCGGTCACCCCCCGGGTGGGCGGGGGAGTGCTGTGAGGGTGCTGTGGGCAGCCCGCGCCGGGGCACGCCCCGCCCGGTCGCGGCGTTGATCCCGTCGTGCGAACGCAGCAGCAGGTGGAGCCACCCGGCGGGATCCTCGCCCTCGTCAACGCCGGCGCCGGGTCGGCGCGCGAGGGGGCCGTCCAGGCGGTCGTCGGCGAGCTCGGCCGCCGGGCGGACGTGGAGCTGCGGCGCACCCGCGACCTCGCGGGGCTGCGCGAGGCGCTGCTCGGCGCCGGCGGCCGCCGCGTCGTCCTCCTCGGCGGCGACGGCACCCTGCACACCGCGCTGCAGCTGCTGTGGGACGCGGGCGCCACGCGCTCGGTGGGCCCGCTGGGCATCGTGCCCCTGGGCACGGGCAACGACCTGGCGCGCTCCCTGCACCTGCCGCTGGACCCGGTGGCCGCAGCCCGCATCGCCGCCGGGGGCCGTCCCCGCGACCTGGAGCTGCTCGTGGACAGCCGGGAGCGCATCACCGTCAACACCGTCCACGCCGGCATCGGCGCCGCCGCCACGGCCCGCGCGCAACGGCTGAAGAAGGTCCTGCGCGCCGGCGCCTACCCCGTGGGAGCCGCCTGGGCGGGCGTCAGCGCCGGTCGCGGCTTCCGCCTGCGCGTGGAGGTCGACGGCCGCGTCATCGCCTCGGGGCAGCGCCCCGTGCTCGTCGTGGGCATCGGCATCGGCGGCACCATCGGCGGCGGTGCGCCCCTCGTGCCGGCCGCCGACCCGCACGACGGCGTCGCCGACGTCGTCGTGTCCGCCTCGACCGGCCCGCTGGCGCGGGTGGGCTTCGCCGCCGGGCTGCGCCGCGGCGTCCACGTCGAGCGCCAGGACGTCACCACCACCACCGGCAAGGTCGTGGAGATCACGGCCCTGGAGGGCACCTTCCGGCTCAACTCCGACGGGGAGGTCACCGACCCCCAGCGCAGCGAGCGCTTCGAGATGCACACCGACGTCTGGCGGGCCGTCTGCCCCTGAGCGGCGGCCCCCCCGGGCCCCGTGACCCCTCAGCCCTCGCGGGCCCCCAGCAGCTGCAGGTAGCCGCGCACGGCGGCCGCCAGGGCGTCGGCCCGCCCCACCGGTGAGCCCGGCGACCAGCGGTGCTCGTCGTGCTCGGCGCTCGCGCGGCGCACCGCTTCGAGGCTCGCCGCCAGCTCCCGGTCCAGCCGCTCGCGCAGCTCGGCCGGCGAGGGCGCCGGCGGGCGCAGGGCCGCGCCCCCGCCGGCGCGCAGCGCCTCGAGCACGTCCTGCGCACCGCCGGCGGCCGCGCTCCACAGGCGCACCGGCGTGGTGACCTCGTGGTTCCAGACCGGCTCGGCCGCGGAGCGGAACACCAGCCGCACGGGGCGCTTGGCCAGGCCGGAGGCGGCCAGCCACTGCCCGGCGCCGGGCGGGGTGGTGCCCCACGCGCACTCCACCGGGTCCGCCTCGCACACCAGGGCCACGTCCACACCCCCGTCGTCGGGGACCTCCGCGGCCGGCGGCCCGAGCAGCGGGCCCCACAGCCACGCCTCGACCACCCGCAGCCGCACGATCCCCGCCGGCTGCGCGGCCACGTGCGCGCACCGCTCGGCCACCTGCTCCGCGGTCCGCACCGCCGTCGTCCACCTCACCGCGCCAGTCTCCCCGGTGCGCCCGGCGGTGCCCGCGGGGACCACCGTGCGGACCACCGCGGGGACCACCGCGCGGACCGGGTCGCGGCGTCCGCCGGGGTTTGACCTGCTGCCGCGGAGGCCTAAGGTGCCCCGGTGGACGCGACCGAGCTCAGGGCCCTGCAGAAGCCGTTGAAGGACCAGTACCGCGAGGACCCCTCCGCCGCGGCCGTGCCCGCCAAGGCGGTGGCCGTGCTGGACGGGCAGTCCATCGGCGTCTCCGTCGACGGCTTCGCCGGCACCACCCGCGCCGGGCTGCACCCGGCCGCCGGCGGCGACGGCACCGAGGCCTGCTCCGCGGACATGCTCTGCGAGGCGGTCGCGGCCTGCGCCGGTGTGACGCTGCGCAGCGTCGCCACGGCGATGGGCGTGGAGCTGCGCAACGCCAGCGTCACCGCCGAGGCCGTCTGGGACGCCCGCGGCACCCTCGGGGTGGACCGCACGGTGCCCGTCGGCATCACCGACGTCACCGTCACCTTCGACTTCACCTCCGACGCCGACGAGGCCACCGAGGCGAAGATGGTCTCCCTCGCCGAGCGCTACTGCGTCATCGCGCAGACGCTGCGCACACCGCCGAACCTCACCGTCCGGCGCGCCTGAGCCGCCGGGCGCCCGGGGCCCGGACGCCCGGCCCCCGGGCGCTGCGCGCCTCAGGCGCTGAAGACGAACGTCGTGGTGGTCGTGAAGACCTCCCCGGGGCGCAGCACGGCCTCGCCCAGCCCGCCGCCCGTGAAGGCCGGCCGGTTGACCGCGTCGGGCAGCAGCTGCGTCTCCAGGCACAGCGCGTCCCCCTGGCGCACCGGGCGGCCCTCGAGGGTGCGCCAGGCGCCGTCGAGGAAGTTGCCGGTGTACAGCTGCAGGCCCGGGGCGTCGGTGCGCAGCTGCAGGCGCCGGCCGCTGCGCGGGCCGGTCAGCTCGGCCACGACGCGCTCGCCGGTGCCGGCGTCGTCGAGCACGAGGCTGTGGTCGTAGCCGCCGGCGCGCAGCAGCTGCTCGTCGGCGTCGCGCAGGCGCTCGCCCAGGCGGGTGGGGGTGCGGAAGTCGAACGGCGTGCCGGTGACGTCGCGCAGCTCCCCGGTGGGGATCAGGTGCTCGTCGACCGGCAGGTAGCGCGAGGCGTGCAGGCGCAGCACGTGCTCCTCCACCGTGCCGGGGCCGTCGAGGTTCACGTAGGCGTGGTTGGTCAGGTTCACCGGTGTCGGTGCGGTCGTGGTGGCGCGGTAGTCCAGCCGCAGCCGCACCCCGTCGGCGTCCTGGGTGAGGGCGTAGGTCACCTGCGCGGTCAGCTCACCGGGGAAACCCATGTCGCCGTCGGGGCTGCGCAGCGTCAGCCGCACCGCCGGCCCCTCGCCGCCGGTGACCTCCTCGGCGTCCCACACCCGCTGGTCGAAGCCCTCCGCGCCGCCGTGCAGGGCGTTCGGTCCGTCGTTGCGCGGCACGTCGTGGCGGACCCCGCCGAGCTCGAAGGTGCCGCCGGCGATGCGGTTCGCGACCCGGCCCACCACGGCGCCGGGGTAGCCCTCGGCGGCCTCGTGGGAGGGGACGTCCGGCAGGGCCACCACGACGTCGCCGAGCGCGCCGGCGGCGTCGGGCACGACCACGCGGTGCAGCGCCGCACCGCGGGTGAGCACGTGCGCGCTCACCCCCGAGGGCAGCCGCAGCTCCCAGCGCTCCACGGGCTCCCCGCGGCGGGTGCGCCCGAAGGGGGTGCGGATGACGGTTCCGGTGGCGGGTGCGCTCATGGCCCGCATCGTGCCGTGCCCGCCGCGCGCGGCGCCCGGGGGGTCGCTACGGGTCCAGCCGCCAGTCGACCCCCTCGCCGCCGGCCTCGCGCAGCAGGGCGTCCACGCGGCTGAAGGGCCGCGAGCCGAAGAAGCCGCGGGAGGCCGACAGCGGGCTGGGGTGCACGCCGGTCACCACGGGCACCCCCTCCAGCAACGGCTGCACCGACTGCGCGTCGCGGCCCCACAGCAGCGCCACCAGCGGCCCGCCGCGCGCCGCCAGGGCGCGCACCGCGGCGTCGGTCACCGCCTGCCAGCCCAGCCGCCGGTGCGAGCCGGCGTCGCCGGCGCGCACGGTCAGCGCCCGGTTGAGCAGCAGCACCCCCGAGCGCGTCCAGGCGGTCAGGTCGCCGTGCTCGGGCGGCTGCACGCCCGTGTCCTCGCGCAGCTCCCGGTAGACGTTGACCAGGCTGCGCGGCAGCGGGCGCACGTGCGGCTCGACGGCGAACGCCAGCCCGATCGGGTGCCCGGGGGTGGGGTAGGGGTCCTGCCCGACCAGCAGCACGCGCACGTCGTCGAAGGGCTGGCGGAAGGCGCGCAGCACGTGCCCGGGGCTCGGCAGCCAGGGGCCGGGCTCGTCGGCCAGGCGCTGCGAGAGCTCGGACAGGTGCGCGCGCACCGGCGCCAGAGCGCGGGCCCAGCCGGGGTCGAGGTCGTCGATCCCCAGGCCCGCCGGGTCGGGCAGGGGCTCGTCCTGCGCGGGGTCCCGGGGCACGCCGGGACGTTAGCGCGCCCCGCCGCGCCCCGCGCGCCGCGACCGGCGGGTGTCGGAGGCGCCTCCTACAGTGGGCGTCGTCTGGAGAGAGGGGCAGGTCGTGGACGGGTCGCAGGTGCAGGTCGGCGCGACGGCGCGCGAGGAGGGCGCCGGGCAGCCCGGGCGGGGGAGCGGGCTGAGCCGCCGGGACGCCGAGCTCCTGGCCTTCGAGCGGCAGTGGTGGAAGTACGCCGGCGCCAAGGAGCAGGCGGTGCGCGAGCTGTTCGACCTCTCGCCCACGCGCTACTACCAGGTGCTCAACGCCCTCATCGACACCCCCGAGGCGCTGGAGCACGACCCCATGCTCGTCAAGCGCCTGCGCCGGATGCGCTCCAGCCGCCAGCGCGCTCGCTCGGCGCGCCGTCTGGGCGTGCAGCCCTGAGCCGCGCGGCCCAGCGGCGCCCGCGCCAGCTGGCGGCCCGCCGGGGGGCGCACCGCACCCGCCGCGGACCGGCCGGGGTGCTCCTGCTGGTGCTGGCCTGGGCGGCGCTGACGCTGCTGGTGGTCGCGGGGGCGGTGCTCGCGGTGCGCCGCCTGGCCGACGGGCTGCTCGGCGGCGCGGCGGGGTTGCTGTGAGCCGCTCCGGTGCGAGCGCTCCGGCGCGGCGAACCGGCCCGGCCGAACCCTGCCCCGACGGCCCCTCCCCGCACTAGCCTGGGCAGTGGTCGATCAGTTCGATGAGCACGTCCTGCACGGGGCCGGCACGTCGGGCGTCGCCCACGGCCTCACCGCCGCGGGCAGCGTGAGACCCGCCCCCGGGCCGATGCCGGGGACGTCCCGCTCGCTGCACCACCCAGGAGAACGCAATGGCTCAGGGCACCGTGAAGTGGTTCAACGCCGAGAAGGGGTACGGCTTCATCACCGTCGACGACGGCGGCGCCGACGTCTTCGTGCACTACTCGTCGATCGTCGCCGACGGCTACCGCTCCCTCGAGGAGGGGCAGCGCGTCGAGTTCGAGATCGGCCAGGGCCAGAAGGGCCCGCAGGCCGAGAGCGTCCGCGGCGTCTGAGGCGTCCGCCGCCGGCGGCCGCGCCCTCAGCCCGCGGTCGCCGGCACGGCGGAGATCTCGAACTCCAGCACGACGGTCTCCGAGATCAGCACGCCGCCGGTCTCCAGCGGGGCGTTCCACTCCACGCCCCAGTCGCGGCGGTTGATCCTCGTGGAGCCCTCGAAGCCCAGGCGCGTGGTGCCGAAGGGGTCCCTGGCGGCGCCGGTGTACTCGAAGTCCACCGACACGGGCAGCGTCACCGCCTTGATCGTCAGGTCCCCGGTGACGCGGTGGTCCGCGCCGCCGAGCGGGTGGACGTGCGTGGAGCGGAACGCGAGGTGCGGGTGCGCCGGGGCGTCGAAGAAGTCGTTGGTGCGCAGGTGCTCGTCGCGGTGCGGGTCCCGGGTGTCGATGCTCGCCACCTCGATGACGACCTCCACGCCGGAGGCGGCCGGCCGGGCGAAGTCCAGGTGGGCGCGGCCCTCGAAGCGGGTGAACTGCCCCCGCACCCTGGTCACCATGGCGTGCCGGGTGACGAAGCCGATGCGGCTGTGGGTGGGGTCCAGCACGTAGTCGCCCGACAGGTCGTCGGTGCGGCGCGTCTTCAGCGCCTGGATCCGCAGCGGCAGCTCGGACACGTCTCTCCTCGGATCGGTCCCGCCGGGGGCGGGACGGTCCTTCGAGGGTCGCAGCGGTTCGCTCGGGCCACCAGGCGCTGTTCGGGTGAGCTGTCAACCACTCGGGGTGACCCCCTCCCCGGCGTGCTCCGCGCCGGGGCCCCCGCCGGTGGGGGTTTGCACTCGAGGGGGGAGAGTGCCAACATTGGCGTTGGCACTCTCGAGTCGAGAGTGACAGCACCAGCAGCACCTCGACCCGGGAGCGAAAGCTCCGGGCCGGACCCGGTGAGGCCGCCGGCGCGGGGGACGTGACCCCGCCGCCGCCGGTCGTCCGTCGCGGGCACCGCTCCGGCCACCCACCGCCCGTCTTCTGGGAGGAACACCAGGCATGAGCAAGATCATCGCCTTCGACGAAGAGGCCCGTCGCGGTCTCGAGCGCGGGATGAACCAGCTCGCCGACGCTGTCAAGGTGACGCTCGGCCCCAAGGGCCGCAACGTCGTCCTGGAGAAGAAGTGGGGCGCCCCCACGATCACCAACGACGGTGTGAGCATCGCCAAGGAGATCGAGCTCGAGGACCCGTACGAGAAGATCGGGGCCGAGCTCGTCAAGGAGGTCGCGAAGAAGACGGACGACGTCGCCGGTGACGGCACGACGACCGCGACCGTCCTGGCCCAGGCGCTCGTGCGCGAGGGCCTGCGCAACGTGGCCGCGGGTGCGAACCCGATGGGCCTCAAGCGCGGCATCGAGAAGGCCGTCGAGGCCGTGACCGAGCAGCTCGTGGCCGCCGCCAAGGAGGTCACCACCAAGGAGCAGATCGCCGCGACCGCCGGCATCTCCGCCGGTGACGCCTCCATCGGTGAGCTCATCGCCGAGGCCCTCGACAAGGTGGGCAAGGAAGGCGTCATCACCGTCGAGGAGAGCAACACCTTCGGCCTGGAGCTCGAGCTCACCGAGGGCATGCGCTTCGACAAGGGGTACATCTCCCCCTACTTCGTCACCGACGCGGAGCGTCAGGAGACGGAGCTCGAGGACCCCTACATCCTCATCCTCAACTCCAAGATCTCCACGGTGAAGGACCTCCTCCCGCTGCTGGAGAAGGTCATGCAGTCCGGCAAGCCGCTGGTGATCGTGGCCGAGGACGTCGAGGGCGAGGCCCTGGCGACCCTGGTCGTCAACAAGATCCGCGGCACCTTCAAGTCCGTCGCCGTCAAGGCCCCGGGCTTCGGCGACCGCCGCAAGGCCATGCTCGGCGACATCGCCATCCTCACCGGTGGCCAGGTCATCTCCGAGGAGGTCGGCCTCAAGCTCGACACCGCGGACCTCGACCTGCTGGGCCGCGCCCGCAAGGTCGTCGTCACCAAGGACGAGACCACGATCGTCGAGGGTGCCGGCGACGCCGACGCCATCGCCGGCCGCGTGAGCCAGATCCGCGCCGAGATCGAGCGCAGCGACTCCGACTACGACCGCGAGAAGCTGCAGGAGCGCCTCGCCAAGCTCGCCGGCGGCGTGGCCGTCATCAAGGCGGGCGCGGCCACCGAGGTCGAGCTCAAGGAGCGCAAGCACCGCATCGAGGACGCCGTGCGCAACGCGAAGGCGGCCGTCGAGGAGGGCATCGTCGCCGGCGGTGGCGTGGCCCTCATCCAGGCCGGCGCCGTGGCGTTCGACAAGCTCGAGCTGACCGGTGACGAGGCTACGGGCGCGAACATCGTCAAGGTCGCCGTCGAGGCCCCGCTGAAGCAGATCGCCATCAACGCCGGCCTCGAGGGCGGCGTCGTGGCGGAGAAGGTCCGCAACCTGCCCACCGGTCACGGCCTGAACGCCGCCACCGGCGAGTACGTGGACCTGCTCGAGGCGGGCATCAACGACCCGGTCAAGGTGACGCGCTCCGCGCTGCAGAACGCCGCGTCCATCGCGGGCCTGTTCCTCACCACCGAGGCCGTCATCGCCGACAAGCCGGAGAAGGCGGCCCCGGCCGCTGCCGGCGGCGACGGCGGCATGGGCGGCATGGACTTCTGAGTCCCGCCGCACCACCAGCACCACCCGCGAGGGCGGTCCTCCACCAGGGGGGGGCCGCCCTCGCGGCGTTCCCGCCCGCACCGCCGGGCCGTGGGTTAGCGTGCGCGCGTGGACAGCCCGACGACGACGTCGCCCACCGGCACCGCGGCACCCGGCACGAACTGGGCCCGCAACCACCGCTACGCCGCCGCCCGCCTGCACCGGCCCCGCAGCATCGCGGAGCTGCAGGAGCTCGTCGTGCGCACCGGGCGGCTGCGCGCCCTGGGCACCCGGCACTGCTTCAACGACGTCGCCGACTCCCCGGGCGAGCTCGTCACCCTGGAGTCCCTGCCCCCGCAGGCCGAGGTCGACACCGCCCGCGGGGTCGTGCGCGTGAGCGCCGGCACCAGCTACGGCACGCTCGCCGAACGGCTGCACACGGCGGGGGCGGCACTGCGGGCCATGGCCTCCCTGCCGCACATCAGCGTCGCCGGTGCCGTCGCCACCGCCACCCACGGCTCCGGCGACCGCGCGCAGAACCTCGCCGCCGACGTGCGGGCGCTCGAGCTCGTCGGTGCCGACGGCGAGCTGCGCCGCCTCGAGCGCGGTGACGAGGAGTTCGACGGCAGCGTCGTGGCGCTCGGCGCCCTGGGGGTCGTCACCTCCCTGGAGCTCGACGTCGTGCCCACCTACCAGGTGCGGCAGGACGTCTACTCCGGGTTGTCGTTCGCGGCCTTCACGCGGAACTTCGACGCGGTCACCTCCGCCGCCCACAGCGTCAGCGTCTACACCACCTGGGTCGGGGAGGACACCGCGCAGGTGTGGCTGAAGACCCGCCTGAACGACTCCGCGGACGCGCCCGCGGAACTGTTCGGCGCGCGCCCCGCCGCCGAGCCGCTGCACCCGCTGCCGGAGGTGGACGTGCGCAACGCCACCGAGCAGCTCGGTGTGCCCGGCCCGTGGCACGAACGGCTGCCGCACTTCCGGTTCAGCTTCCGGCCCAGCAACGGCGAGGAGCTGCAGGCCGAGTACCTGGTGGGCCGCGAGCACGCCCTCACCGCGATCACCGAGCTGCGCCGCCTGGGCCCCTCGATCGCGCCGCTGCTGCACATGTGCGAGGTGCGCACCGTCGCCGCCGACGGCCTGTGGCTGTCGTCGTCGTACGAGCGCGACGCGGTGGCGTTCCACTTCACCTTCAGGCAGCGCCAGCCGGAGGTGCTGGCAGCGCTGGCGCGGGTGGAGGACGCCCTGCTGCCGCTGGGTGCCCGCCCGCACTGGGGAAAGCTGTTCACCGCCGGTGCGGCGACCTTGGCCGGGCTGTACCCGCGCTTCGCCGACGCCCGCGCGCTGGTGGCCCGCCATGACCCCGGTGGGAGGTTCGCCAACGCCTTCACCGACCGGATCGGCCTGACGGGCTGACCCCTCAGCTCAGCTGAACGGGTGGGCGGGCCGGGTCGGCGACGGCGATCTCCGCGGCGGCGAACCGGTCCTCCAGCGCGTCCAGGCCGTGGCTGTCCAGGAACTCCCGCTCCACCTCGTGGATCGGCACCGCCTGAAGCCAGCGGACCTGCACCGCCTCGTCGAGCCGGTAGCGCGCCAGCCGCGGGAACAGGCCCGGAGCGGTCAGCAGCAGGTGCTGCGCACCGGCGCCGAACAGCTCCCCGGCGACCCCCGGGAACACCGCGCCGGCGCGCAGCGGCCACGCCTCGGCCACCGCCGTGAACGCACAGGCCACCAGCAGCGCAGCCGCGTCGGCCGGTTCCACCCCGGCCAGCACGGTGACCAGCTCCACGCGCTCGTCGTGCCGCTCGGCACCGGAACCGACGAGGTTCACCCACCGGTGCAGCGACAGCGTCGAGACCGAGGTGAACCCCGGGCGCGGTGCCTCGTGCACCGTCAGCACGTCCAGCCACCGCCGCCCGGAGCTGTCGGAGAACTCGGAGAACTCCGGCGTCGCGTCCCGGCCGAGCTGCCGCGCGGCGAAGCGCGCCATGCGGACCTCGGCGTCCGTCGGGGGAGCGGGTTCGGTGCTCACGGGGCCACCCGCTGCCCCACGGGGCGGGCCGACTCCACCGCCAGGCCCGTCGCCGGGTCCGCCAGCGAGGCCAGCGGAGCGTGCAGCCCGGCGTCGATCCACTCGTCGCTGCCGCCCAGGGCGTCCAGGACGAAGCGCGGGTGGGCGGTGAGGCGCTCGGCGAGGTGGAAGCCCGCGCCGCGCGTGGTGGCCGCCAGGTCGTCCAGCTGCGGCCAGGGCCGCTCGGGGTTCACGTGGTCCGGCGTCAGCGGCGAGACCCCGCCCCAGTCGTCGACGCCCGCGGCGAGCAACTGCTCGCGCTGGCCGGGGTCCGACAGGTTCGGCGGGGCCTGCAGCGAGACCGACGGGCCCAGCAGCAACCGCGCCACCGCGATCGCGGCCAGGTACTCCTCGTGGCCCAGGTCGTCCGCGCCGCGCATGGCCGTGTCGTCCTTGGCGCGGAAGTTCTGGACGATGACCTCCTGCACACCACCGTGCTCGGCGGCCACGTCGCGGATCGCGAGCAGCGAGTCCACCCGCTCCGCCGGCGTCTCGCCGATCCCGACGAGGACCCCCGTGGTGAACGGCACCCGCGCCCGGCCGGCGTCGTGCAGCACGCGCAGGCGCAGGGCGGGGTCCTTGTCGGGGGAGCCGTAGTGGACCTGGCCAGGCTCGCTCCACAGCCGTGTCGCGGTGGTCTCCAGCATCATCCCCATCGAGGGCGCCACCGCCCGCGAGGAACGCAGCGCCTCGAACGTCATGACGCCGGGGTTCAGGTGCGGCAGCAGGCCCGTCTCGTCGAGCACCAGCCGCGCCAGGTGCTGCACGTACTGCAGCGTGGTGGCGAAACCCCGCTCGTCCAGCCAGCGGCGCGCCGCACCCCAGCGGTCCTCCGGGGCGTCGCCCAGCGTGAACAGCGCCTCCTTGCACCCGGCGGCCGCGCCGGAGCGGGCGGTGGCCAGCACCTGCTCCGGTTCCAGGTACGCCGCCGGCACGCGGCCCGGCACGGTCGCGAAGGTGCAGTAGTGGCAGCGGTCGCGGCACAGCCGCGTCACCGGCACGAACACCTTCCTGGAGTACGTCACCACCCCGGCCCGCCCGGCGCGGGCCATCGCCTCGTCGCGCACGGGCCCGGCGAGCGCGCACAGGGCCGCCAGGTCCGCGCCGCGCGCGTGCAGCAGCACCTCCGCCGCCGCGGCGTCCAGCTCCCCGGCGCGGGCGGCTCCCAGCGCGGCACGCACCCGCGCCGGTTCCGGGGCGGGGGAGGGGACGGGCGCGCGGTGGCGCGGTGCGGGCAGCGACGTGCTGGTCATCGGGTCCTCCGCGGGGTCGAGGGGCCGGGGACGGGCGTTCACGGGGTGCACGGCGAGGTGAGCACCATCTCGCCCAGGGCCGCCGCCGTGCGCGGGCCCACGCCCAGGGCCGTGGCCTCGCGCAGGGCGTCCAGGGTGTCCACGTCGCGGCGCAGGGAGGGCAGGGCCCCGGTCAGCTCCCGCGCCCCGGCGGTGCGGTGCGCGGCGGCCGAGGCCCGGCCGAAGCGGTGCGGCGGCACCCCGTCGCGGTCGGCGACCAGCACGCTGCCGTCACCGTCGGCGTCGGGCACCAGGACCGGCCCGGGGCGCGCGGCAGCGGCGGCCAGGGCCGCGCCCAGGTCCTCCGGGCGCAGCGCGGGCAGGTCCGCCACGAGCACGGCGGTGGGGCCGGGCGGCAGGGCCGCCAGCCCGGCGTCCACCGCGCGCGCCAGGCCGGGACCGCCCGCGGGCACCGCCCGGGCACCCAGCCCGGCGGCGGCGGTGCGCACCCGCTCGTCGTCGCTGACGCACACGACCTGCTCGACCGCGCCGCAGCGCAGCACGGCCTCCAGGCAGTCCAGCGCCATCGCGGTGGCCAGGGCGAGGCGCGGCCCCGGGGGCAGCGCCAGCCGCGTCTTGGCGTCACCACCGCCCTTGACGGGGACGACGACCCGCCAGGTCCCGGACTCCACCACGCAGGGAGTCTCCCCCACGGCGCACCGCACCGCGCCCGGGCCCCCGCCCCTACGCTGGCCCCGTGGCGACCGCACCCGACACCTCCCGCCTCGACGCGCCCGCCCGGCGGGTGGCCCGCGCGGCGGTCACCGAGGACGTCCTGGACGTCGCCGAGCACGCGGCCCTGGTGACGGCCGCCGCCGCCGGGGCCGTGGTGACGTTCGCGGGGGTCGTGCGCGACCACGACGGCGGCCGCGGGGTGGGGGACCTGCGCTACGTGGGCCACCCCAGCGCCGGCGCCGTGCTCGCCCGGGTGGTCGCCGAGGTGGCGGCCGGCGCCGACGTGGACGCCGTGGCCGTCAGCCACCGCCTGGGGGACCTGGCCGTCGGCGAGGTCGCGCTCGCGGTCGCGGTCTCGGCCGCGCACCGCGCCGAGGCGTTCACCGCCTGCGCGCGCCTCGTGGACGAGGTGAAGGCGCAGCTGCCGGTCTGGAAGCACCAGCGCTTCACCGACGGCACCTCCGAGTGGGTCGACTGCCCCTGACGGCCCGCGGCGCCCGCGCGCGCCCGCCGGGTTAGCCTCGCCGCGTGCCCACCGCCGACCTGCGCGCCGCGCTGCGCACCGCCGCCTCCGATCCCGCGCGCCTGACCGACGCGCACGCCGAGGCGCTGCTGGGTGCCGACGGCGACGCCTTGCGGGAGCTGTGCTCGATCGCCGACGCCGTGCGGGCGCAGCGCGCCGGTGACGCGGTCACGTTCGTCGTCAACCGCAACCTCGACACCGGGCGGGTGGGGGCCGGCACCCCGCAGGCCCGCGCGCGGGTGCGGGAGCTGGCCGCCGAGGCGCAGCGCCTGGGCGCCACCGAGGTGTGCGTGCAGGGCCCGCTGCCGCCTGGTGCCCCCGCCGACGGCTACCTGGACCTGGTGCGAGACGTGGCCGCCGGGGCGCCGGGGATCCACCTGCACGCCTTCCGGCCCGCGGAGGTGGCCGACGCCGCCGAGCGTCGCGGCAGCTCGCCGCGCGAGTTCCTGCTCGCCGCCCGGGAGGCCGGGCTGGGGTCGGTGCCGGGCACGGCCGCGCGGATCCTGGACGACGGCGTGCGCGAGCGCCTGGCCGGGGGACCCGACCTCCCCGTGGCCCGGTGGGTGGAGCTGATCAGCACCGCCCACGAGGTGGGCCTGACGTCCACGGCGACGATGGTCCACGGGCACGTGGAGACCCCCGCGCAGCAGGTGGCGCACCTGCGGCTGCTGGCCTCGATCGCGGAGCGCACCGGCGGGTTCACCGAGTTCATCCCCATGCCGTTCGTGCCGCCGCCGGGTGCGGCGCTGCCGGCGGGCTGCCGGCCCGGGCCGGACGCGCGGGAGGTGCGCGCCGTGACGGCGGTGGCGCGGCTGCTGCTGGCCGGGCGGATCGACCACGTGCAGGCGCCCTGGCCGAAGCTGCCCGAGGCGCTGGTGCTGCAGCTGCTGGCCGGGGGCGCCGACGACCTGGGCGGGCTGCTGCTGGACGGCGACCTGGACCCGGCCGCCGGGCAGGAGCAGGGGCTGACGATGACCCGCGCGGACGTGGAGCGCCTCGCCGCGGTGCTGGGGCGCGGGGTGCGCCGGCGCACCACCCGCTACGGCGACCCGGCCGGCCCGCCGGAGCCGTCGACCGTCCCGGCGTGAGCGGCGGCGTGGAGGCCGGCGTGAGCGGTGCGCGGGTGGGCGGCGCGCAGGAGGTCGACGTCGTCGTGGTGGGCGCGGGGTTCGCCGGCATCGGCGCCGCCGTGCAGCTGGCGCGGCGCGGCCGGGAGTCGTTCGTGGTCCTGGAGCGCGCCGGCGACGTGGGCGGCACCTGGCGCGACAACACCTACCCCGGCGTGGCGTGCGACGTGCCCGCCCACCTGTACTCCTTCTCCTTCGCCCTCAACCCGTCCTGGTCGCGGGTGTTCGCCCCCGGTGCGGAGATCCACGCCTACCTCCGCTCCGTCGCCGCCGAGGTCGCCGACAGGGTGCGGCTGGACACGCCGGTGCGCTCGGCCCGCTGGGACGCCGCGGCGCAGCGCTGGGACGTGGGCACCGCGGGCGGGCGGTTCCGCGCCCGCGTGCTGGTCCTGGCCGCCGGGCGCCTCACCGAGCCGCGCCTGCCCGAGGTGGCGGGGCTGGGCTCCTTCGACGGGCCGGTGGTGCACTCCGCGCGCTGGCGCGAGGACGCCGGCTGGGACGGCGCGCGCGTGGGCGTGGTCGGTGCCGGCGCCAGCGCGGTCCAGGTGGTGCCCGAGCTGGCTCGCCGGGCGGCGCGGCTGACGGTGTTCGCGCGCAGCGCCCCGTGGGTGGTGCCGCGCGGGGACCGGGCGTACTCGCCCGCCGAGCGGGCCGCCTTCGCCGCCGACCCGGGTGCGGTGCGTCGCCTGCGCGAGGAGGTGTTCGCGCGGATGGAGACGGGCATCGCGGCCCGGCACCGCGAACCGGGGGAGCTGGCGCGGCTGCGCGGGCGGGCGCTGGAGCACCTGGCGGCCCAGGTGGCCGACCCCGCGCTGCGCGCGGCGCTGACGCCGGACTACGAGGTGGGCTGCAAGCGGGTGCTGCTGTCCGACGATTTCTACCCGGCGCTGCAGCGGCCCGGGGTGCGCTGGGTGCCCTCGGCGCTGCGGCGCCTGGAGGGACGCACGGCGGTGGCCGCCGACGGCACCCGCGCGGAGCTGGACGCCCTGGTGCTGGCGACGGGTTTCGCCACCGCGGCCCAGCCGTACGCCGAGCTCGTCACCGGCCGGTGCGGGACCCTGGCCGCCGCGTGGTCGGCGGGGATGGTCTCGCACGCCTCCACCGTGGTGCACGGCTTCCCCAACATGTTCGTGCTGGACGGCCCGAACGCCACGCTCGGGCACAACTCCGCCGTCCACGTCATCGAGAGCCAGCTGGGCTACCTGCTGGGGGCGCTGGACCACCTGGCCGGCGCGCCCGGGCCGCTGGAGGTCACCGCCGAGGCGCAGCGGCGCTACACGCGCCGGCTGGACGAGGCGGCGGCCGGCACGGTGTGGCTGCGCGGGGGCTGCTCCAACTGGTACGTGGACCCGCGCAGCGGCCGGCTCACGCTGCTGTGGCCGGACACCGCCACGGCCTTCCGCGAGCGCAACGGCACCTTCGACCCGGCACCGTTCGCGGCCTGAACCGCCCGCCGCGCCGCCTCGGGCGGGGTGGGTGGCCGCGGCCGCCGCTCAGCCGCCGGCGAAGGGCGGCAGGACGTCGACGACGGCGCCTGCCGGCAGCGGGTCGGTGCGCTCGGCGGTCACGCCGTCGAGCAGGAAGCTGCACGCGGTCAGCACGCGGGTCAGGTCGGCGCCGCGGGCGCCGCCCACGGCGGCGGCGAGGTCGGCGACGGTGGCACCGGGGGGCAGCTCGACGCTCTCCTCCTCCACACCGGCCGCTGCCGCGGCACCGGCGAAGTAGCGCACGCCGACGGTGGTGCTGGTCGTCCGCTGGGTCAACGCTCAGCCTCCGATCGAGCTCATGGGGCGGGTGGGGTGCAGGAACGCGGGGTCGTCGACGTCGTGGCCGGGGAGCTTGCCCCACATCGCCGCGCGCCAGGTCGCGGCCAGCTCGCCGTCGCTCGCCCCGGCGCGCATCGCGTCGCGCAGGTCGGTCTCGGTGGTGGAGAACAGGCAGGTGCGCACCTGGCCGTCGGCGGTGAGGCGGGTGCGGTCGCAGTCGCCGCAGAACGGGCGGGTCACCGAGGCGATGACCCCGACGTCGCCGGTGCGGCCGTCGGCGTCGGTGACGTCCCACGTCTCGGCGGGGGCGGACCCGCGGGCGGAGCCCGGGCGGGGGGTCAGCTCGAACCCGGCGCGCAGCGCGGTGAGGATCTCGTCGGCGGTGACCATGTCGCTGCGCTGCCAGGTGCCGTGCGGGTCCAGCGGCATCTGCTCGATGAACCGCAGCCGGTAGCCCTCGCGCAGCGCCCAGCGCAGGAGGGGCACGGCCTCGTCGTCGTTGGTGCCGCGCAGGAGCACCGCGTTGACCTTGACGGGAGCCAGGCCGGCGTCGGCGGCCGCCCGGGCGCCGGCGAGCACGTCGGCGTGGCGGTCGCGGCGGGTGATGGCGGCGAAGCGCTCCGGGCGCAGGGTGTCCAGGGAGACGTTGACGCGGTCCAGGCCGGCGGCGGCCAGCCCGGCCGCGCGGCGGGCCAGCCCGACGCCGTTCGTGGTCAGGGAGGTGCGCACGCGCTCGCCCGCGGGGGTGCGCAGCGCTGCGGTGGCGGCCACGACGTCCTCCAGGCCGCGGCGCAGCAGGGGCTCGCCGCCGGTGAAGCGGACCTCGTGCACGCCGAGCTCACGCACGGCCAGGGTGACCAGCCGGACGACCTCGGCGTCCTCGAGCACCGCGGGCCGCTCCAGCCACGGCAGGCCCTCGGGAGGCATGCAGTAGTGGCAGCGCAGGTTGCAGCGGTCGGTCAGCGAGACGCGCAGGTCGCGCGCGGTGCGCCCGTGCCGGTCGCGCAGGGGGCCGCTGCGGAAGCGCTCGTCCGCGGCGTCGACGGCTCCCCGCTCCCGCTCCGCGGGCCGCACGGCGGGGAGACCAAGGTCGACGCTCGTCACGGCCTCACCCTAAGCGCCGGGCCCGCACGGGCTCGGCACCTCCGGTTTCGCGCTGAGGGCCCGCGCGATGACTGCCGGTAACGAGAGCATCACGATTCGTTGATCGGCGCGATCCTGACTCGTTTCTGACTGGATTTTGGCCGATGGAGGGCGTAGGTTCAGGTGAACGCAAGATGAACGGGAGGTGCCACATGAACGACATCCAGGCCAAGAAGGTGGGAGCTTCCCGCGGCCCGCAGGCCCAGTGGGTGACCGTGCGCGACGCGAAGGGGCGTCCGCACCTGGAGATGCGGTGGATCACGTCGAGCGCGGCGTCGCGCCCGGCCCCGCTGCAGCGCGCCGCCTGATGATCACCCAGGAGGGGCCGGACCGCCAGCTGAGCGGCGACCGGCCCCTCCTGCCGTCTCCGGCGAGCGCACGGGCGGCCGCTCAGCCCGCGAACATCCGCGCGTTGGCCGCCTCCACGTCGGCGTACTGACGGCCCGCCTGGGCCAGCGCCCGCTGGATCTCCTCCAGCGAGGCGCGGACCCGGTCCTGGGTGCCTCGCCACTGGGCGCTCAGCGCCTGGAAGCCCGCGGCCGCCTGCCCCTTCCAGCACGACTCCAGGTCCAGCAGGTGCCGCATCATGCCGTCCACCTCGCCGGCCAGGTTCGCCGCCGAGGCGGAGACCGCCGCGCTCGCCTGCTCCACGCGCGCGCTGTCGACCTCGAACCTGCTCATGGGATCCTCCTCCGCGCGGGACGTCCCGCGCCGCGTGGGGGAGAGCCGTCCCTCCCCGCCGGACACCGACGCTAGGCGGCGCGAGGAGCCCGGTGCCCACGTCGTCCACACCCGGGTGCGCACCCCGGTGCCGCGGGCGCCGGTGGATCCCGCGGTGACCGTCCTCGTCGACGCCGCCCGCTACCCCGCCCACGGCCGGTGGTGGGCCCACCTGGCCAGCGACCGCTCCCTGGCGGAGTTGCACGCCTTCGCCGCCGGCCTCGGCGTACCGCGCGGCGCCTTCGAGGGCGACCACTACGACGTGCCGGCCGAGCTCGTCGAGCGCGCCGTCGCGCAGGGCGCCGAGCCCGTCGGCACCCGCGAGCTCCTGCGCCGCGTGCGCGCGGCCGGCCTGCGCACCCCCAAGCGGCGCGGGGAGAAGGTCCTGGCCACCACCGACGTCGCCGGCACGCGCGTCGACGTCGTGCGCGCCCCCCGGGTACCCGCCCCGCACGGCACCGGCCACCTGCTGTCGGTCACCGCCGCCGGGGTGCTGCTGACCGCCGCCGGCCGGCTGCCGCTCGCACCGCCCGGTGAGCCGGGTGGTGCGCCGCGCCCCGTCCTCGGCTTCCGCCGCACCTGGCGGCGCGGGGCCGACGGCACCGCGGTGCTGCACGACCCCGTGCTGCTGTCCGCCCCCGGTGAGGCACCCGGCGCCGGTCCCGGCGCGCGCACCGCGCCGCTGGGCGACCCCGCCGTCACCGGCGCCTGGTGGTGGCCGCTGGCCCGCGAGCACCTGGTGCACGAGTCCCCGGTGCGCTGACGGCCCCGCAGGCACCGGGGCCCGGCCGCGGGTGCGGCCGGGCCCCGGTGCGGGACGGCGGGTGCTCAGCTCTCCGGGCGCGCGGTGAGCGTCGCGGTCAGCGTCTCCTCGCGGCCGTCGCGCACGACCGTCAGCTCGACCTCGCTGCCGACCGCCTTCTCGCGGATCGCCGCCGTCAGGGCCTCGTAGCCGGCGGTGTACGAGCCGTCCACGGCGGTGATGACGTCGCCGACCTGCACCCCCGCCTCCGCGGCCGGGGTGCCCTCGCTCACCGCGGCGACCTGGGTGCCGGTGCGGGTCTGCCCGCCCGCGGTGACCGTCGGGTCCTCCTGCGTCAGGCTCACGCCCAGCCAGGCGTGCTCGGCGGTGCCGTCCTCCACGAGCTGGTCGGCGATCATCGCCACCTCGTTGGAGGGGATCGCGAAGCCCAGCCCGATGCTGCCGGACTGCGAGGACGCCGACGAGCTCAGCGACGCGATCGACGAGTTCACCCCGATGACGCGGCCGCTGGAGTCCAGCAGCGCGCCGCCGGAGTTGCCCGGGTTGATCGCCGCGTCGGTCTGGATGGCGTTCGTCGCGACCGTCTCGGAGGTCTGCTGGCCGTACGGGCTGCCGAAGGGGCTCTGCTGGCTCTCGGTCTCCGCGGTGGTCAGCACCGGCCGGTCCACGGCCGAGACGATGCCCGTGGTGGCGCTGCCGGCCAGGCCCAGCGGGTTGCCCAGCGCCATGACCGCCTGGCCCGGCACGACCTCGTCGGAGTCGGCGAACGTCGCCGGGCGCAGGTCCGCGGGCGGGTCCTGCAGCTGCAGGACGGCCAGGTCGGTCGCCGGGTCCGTGCCCACGACCGTCGCCTGGTACTGGCGCCCGTCGCTGAGGGTGACCACGATCTGCGCGTTCGACCCCGCGCCGCTGACGACGTGGTTGTTGGTCACGACGTGGCCCTGCGCGTCGTAGACGATGCCTGAGCCCACGCCCGAGGCCGTCGAGGAGGAGACGGACACGGCGACCACGCTCGGGGAGACCGAGTCCACCACGGCCTGCCAGTTGACGGTCGTCTCGCTGACGCCCTGGATCGTGGCGCCGGAGGCGGAGGCCGCCGAGGAGCCCGTGCTGCTCGCGTCCTGCCCGAAGGCGCCGAGCAGGCCGGCGGTCAGCGCGCTGGCGGCCACCGCGCCGGCGATCGCCACGCCCGCCACGCCCGCCCAGCCGGGCCGGCGCCGCGGACCGCGACCGCCGCCCCCGCCCCCGCCCCCGGAGCCGTCGCCGCCGGGCGGCGTGGGTCCACCGGGCGTCGCCCAGGGGTCGTGCTGCGGCGCGGCGTACCCGCCGTGCTGGTCGTGGCCGCCGTGCAGCGGCTGGGTCGGGTACCCGCCCTGGTACCCGCCCCGGTAGGCGGCCGGGTGGCTGTCCGGGTGGTCCCCGGTGGGCTGATCGCCCTGGCCGGCGCCGTGCCAGCGGGACGTGACCGCGGTGCCGGTGCCCGTGGGGCCGCCGGACGACGCGTAGCTGCCGTCGGTGGTGCTGAGCTGGTCGTCGGGGCGGTTCATCCTCGTTCACCTCTGGTGTGCGGGGGGCGGGGGCGGGGGCGCTGCGCCCCTCGTCCCCCCCATTGACGGCCCCGCACCTGCAGGACCTCCCGGAACCGGCTGGACGTCAGCTGTGAATCCGCGACGCCCGGGGCGGTCCGGCCGGCCCCCGGCCGCCCGTGCCGCCGTCCACGTCGTCGTCCACGTCGTCGCCCGGGTCGTCGACGGCGTCCCCCGGGGTGCCGGGCAGCGGTGCCGGGGCAGCCCGGAACCGCACCCGGAAGGTCGCACCGCCGCCCGGGGTGGGCGTCACCGCCACCGTGCCGTCGTGGCCCTGCACGATGCTCGCCACGATCGCCAGCCCCAGCCCCGAGCCGCCCCCGGTGCCGCGCCGGCGGGAGGCGTCGACCCGGTAGAACCGCTCGAACACCTTCTCGGCCTGCTCCGGTTCCAGGCCGGGGCCGTGGTCGCGCACCTCCAGCACCGACTCCGGTCCCGACGGGCCCGCCACCCGGCCGACCGCGACCTCCACGGGCGCGCCGGCGGGTGTGTGGTGCAGCGCGTTGGCCAGGAGGTTCGTCACCACCTGCCGCAGTCCCGCCTCGTCGGCCAGCACGACCGCCGACGACGGCCCGGCGTCCTCCCGCAGCCCCACCAGCCGCACCGGGCGCTGCGGGTCCAGCGCCCGCGCGTCGTGCACCGCGTCGGAGGCCACCACGACCAGGTCCACCGGCTCGCGCTGCTGCGCGCGCCGACGCTGCGCCTCGTCCAGGCGGGCCAGCGCCAGCAGGTCCTCCACCAGCCGCCCCAGGCGGGTCGACTCGCCCTCGATGCGGCCCATGACGTGCGCCACGTCCTGCGGTTCGCGCACGGCGCCCTGCCGGTACAGCTCGGCGAACCCGCGGATCGCCGCCAGCGGGGTGCGCAGCTCGTGGCTGGCGTCGGCGACGAACCGGCGCATCTGCTCCTCGGAGCGCTGCTGGGCGCGGAAGGACTCCTCGATCCGCGCGAGCATCGCGTTCAGCGCCGCGGCCAGCCGTCCGATCTCCGTGGTCGGCGGGGCGCTGCGCACGCGCCTGGACAGGTCGCCGGCCGCGATGGCCGAGGCGGTGCGCTCGATGCCGTCCAGCGGCCGGAAGGAGCGGCGGATCACCACCGCGGCCAGGCCGGTGCCCAGCAGCAGCACCGACGTGCCCGCCAGCAGGGCGACCGTGCGGTAGCGCGCGAGCGTCTCCTGCACGCCGGCCAGCGGCAGCGCCACGGCCGCGTTGACGGGCACGGTGTCGAAGGTGAGGAGCAGCACCCGCCACTGACCACCGCCGTCCTCGCCGCCGACGGTGAAGGCGGTGCCCGCCCGCTCGGCGACCACCTCGCTCGTCAGCTCCGGCAGGTCCGGGCGCGCCGTGCAGCCGCGCGAACCGTCCGCGGGCGGGCACAGCTCGGTCAGGGTGCCGCCGTCCACGTCGGTCAGGAGCACGTAGAAGGAGGAGAAGGGCACCGCGTCGCTGGGGTAGCCCTGGGCCAGGTGCGACAGGGACACCTCCACCGCGACGCGCCCCCGGTCGTTCAGCTCCTCGTCCACCTGCCGCAGCAGGTTCGAGCGCAGCAGCGTCAGCGACACGCCGCCGAAGACGGTCATCGCCACCAGCAGAAGCGCCACGGCGATGACCAGCAGGCGCGTCTGCAGCGGCACCCGCTCCTCGGCGCCGCGCACCCGCCCGCGCCAGCGGCCCGGCGCCGCCCAGGCCCGACTCACCCGGCGTCCGAGGGCACGCGCAGCACGTAGCCGACGCCGCGCTTGGTGTGGATCAGCGGCACCAGGCCCTCGGTGTCCAGCTTGCGGCGCAGGTAGGAGATGTAGGACTCCACGATGCCCGCCTCGCCGTTGAAGTCGTAGTCCCACACGTGGTCCAGGATCTGCGCCTTGGACAGGACCCGGTTCGGGTTCAGCATGAGGTAGCGCAGCAGCTTGAACTCGGTGGGCGACAGGTCCACGGGCCGGCCGGCGCGCCGCACCTCGTGGGAGTCCTCGTCCAGCTCCAGGTCGTGGAAGACCACCCGGCCGGAGTCGGTGCCGCTGGGACCGCCGGTGCGGCGCAGCACCGCGCGGATGCGCGCCACGACCTCCTCCAGGCTGAACGGCTTGGTCACGTAGTCGTCGCCGCCGACGGTGAGGCCGTTCACCTTGTCCGCGGTGTCGTCCCGGGCGGTCAGGAACAGCACCGGCACCGGACGGCCCCGCTCGCGCAGCTTGCGCGTCACGGTGAACCCGTCCAGGTCCGGCAGCATGACGTCCAGCACCACCAGGTCCGGGCGCACCTTCTCGGCCAGCTCCAGCGCCTGGGCGCCGTCGGCGGCCGAGGTCACCTCGAAGCCCGCGAAGCGCAGGCTGGTGGCGAGCAGCTCACGGATGCTGGGCTCGTCGTCGACGACCAGCAGCCGGGCCTCCGGCGGGGTGTTCGTGCTCCTCACACCCCGATCCTGCCCCCGCCACCTGGGAAGCACCTGGGGACGCGCTGGGGCGGGCGGCACCCTGGCAGACTCGCCCCCGTGCTGCGTCCCGTCACCGCCACCCGGTACGTGCTGCCGCTGCGCGAGGGCGGCAGCATGCCGGGGCTGTGCGAGGCCGACGACCTGGGCACGTACGTCGTGAAGTTCTCCGGCGCCGGGCAGGGCCGGCGGGTCCTGGTCGCCGAGGTGCTCGCCGCCCGCCTGGCCGCGGCCCTCGAGCTGGAGGTGCCGGAGCTGGTGACGGTCGAGGTGGACCCCGTCATCGGCCGCGGCGAGCCGGACGAGGAGGTGCAGGACCTGCTGCTGCGCTCGCCGGGGGTCAACCTGGGCATGGACTTCCTGCCCGGGGCGCTCTCCTTCGACCCGGCCGTGGACCCGGTGGAGCCGGCGTGGGCGTCGCGGGTGCTGTGGTTCGACGCCTTCGTGCTCAACGTGGACCGTTCCTGGCGCAACCCCAACGCGCTGTGGTGGGGCGAGCGCCCGTGGCTGATCGACCACGGTGCAGCGCTGTACTTCCACCACGACTGGGCGCGCGCCGCAGCGAGCGCGGCCCGGCCGCTGCGGCACGCCGAGGACCACCTGCTGCTGCGGGCCGCGGCCGACGTGGCGGACGTGGACGCCGCCTGCGCGGCGGCGCTGACGCCGGACGTGCTGCGCGCCGCCGTGGACGACGTGCCGGACGTGTGGCTGGAGGCCGAACCGGGGTTCGGTTCCGTGGACGAGGTGCGCGCGGCCTACCTGGAGTGGTTCGCCGCCCGGCTCGCCCCGCCGCGGCCCTGGGTGGGCGAGCTGGCCGCCGTGCAGCGGGAGGCGCGTCGTGGCTGAGGGCCTGGACGTCTACGAGTACGCCGTCGTGCGGGTCGTCCCGCGGGTGGAGCGCGCGGAGTTCCTCAACGCCGGCGTGGTGCTGTGGTGCCGCGCGCGCGAGCACCTGGCCGCCCGCACGGCGCTGGACGCCGCCCGCCTGCGGGCGCTGGCGCCGGACGTGGACGCCGCCGCGGTCGCCCGGCACCTGGGAGCGCTGGAACGGGTGTGCGCCGACGACCACGCCGCCGGGGCCGCTGCGGCCGAGCCGCGCGGGGCCCGCTTCCGCTGGCTGACGGCCCCGCGCAGCACCGTGGTCCAGACCTCGCCGGTGCACTGCGGGCTCACCGCCGACCCGGCCGCGGAGCTGGACCGGCTGCTGCGCGCCCTCGTCACCGGCACCTGACGCCCCGGGCCCCTGGAACGCCCGAGGGCGGCCGGGGGAGCCGAAGCCCCACCCGACCGCCCCCGGGCGGTCCCGCCTCGATCAGGCGCGGTAGATCTGGCAGACCGACGGGCGCGGCTGGCCGGTGCCGTCGTAGGGGAAGGTGGACGCCGGCGCGTCGATGGTCGCGGTATCGATCTCACCGGGGTGCTGCACCGCCAGGAACACGGTGCGGCCGTCCTCGGCGATGACCGGGCCGCAGGCCTCCGCGCCGACCGGCACGGACGCGAACTGCCGCACCTGGCCGCGGTTCGGGCCGTCGACGACGACCTCGAACAGGCCGTCGTTGGTGCCCAGCGTGCTGCCGTCCGTGGAGATCCACAGGTTGCCCGTGCTGTCGAACGCCACGTTGTCGGGGCAGGAGATCGGCGAGACCTGCGCGGGGTCGAAACCGCCGAAGTAGGTGCTCTGGTCCTCCGGGTCGCCGCAGACGAGCACGAGGTTCCAGAAGAACTCCGTCGCCGCGGCGTCGTCGCGGGCCTCGACGATCTCGATGACGTGCCCGTCCTTGTTGATGGGGCGGGGGTTCGCCTCGTCGACGGCGGGCTTGTACAGGGTGCCGCGCTGGGTGTTGTTCGTGCACGCCAGGTACACGCGGCCGTTGACGGGGTTGCGCTCGACGTCCTCGGGGCGGTCCATCTTCGTGGCGCCCACGGCGTCACCGGCGGCGCGCGCGTTGATCAGCACCTCGTCGACCGACATGCCCGGCACGAGGGAGCGGCCGTCGCGGGTCAGCTGCACCCAGCGGCCGCGGCCGTCGTAGCGCTCGTCCTCGATGCCGTCGCCCTCGAAGACGGCCACGTACAGGTCGCCGTCCTCCAGCAGGCGCATGTTGTGCTTGCGGTCGCCCTCGCGGTACTTGCGCTTGGAGATGAACTTGTACAGGTACTCGAAGCGCTCGTCGTCGCCCATGTAGGACACCGCGCGCCCGTCGGCGGCGATGGAGATGGTGGCGCCCTCGTGCTTCATGCGCCCCATCGCGGTGTGCTTGCGGGGCGTGGAGGTCGGGTCGTGCGGGTCCACCTCGACGACCCAGCCGAACCGGTTGGGCTCGTTGGGCTCGGCCACGGAGCCGAACCGCTCCTCGATGCGCTCCCAGCCGCGGCCGCTGCTGCCGACCACGCCGTAGCGGTCGCTCTCGCCGGGGCCCTCGCCGCCGGGCTCCTCGGCGGAGAAGAAGTAGCCGTTGAAGTTCTCCTCGCCGGACAGGACCGTGCCCCACGGCGTGGTGCCGCCGGCGCAGTTGCCGAAGGTGCCGATCGGCTTGCGGCCGGACGGGTCGGAGTTGGTGCGCAGCGCCTTCGCGCCGGCGGCCGGGCCGGTGAACTCGAACTGGGTCATCGGCGTGATACGGCGGTTGAACTCCGAGTCGCGCACGTACGCCCACGGGGAGTTCTCGTCGGCGCGACGCAGCTCCACGACCGACATGCCGTGCGCGGCCAGCGAGATGAGCAGCTGCTCGTCCGTGGCGTTCTCCGCGCCGGTCCAGTCGCGGAACATCAGTTCCTCGTTGGTGTACTCGTTGTTGCACACCAGCAGGGCCCGGTTCGGGTCCTGCATCGGGACGATGGTCGTGTAGTCGTTGTTGTAGCCGAACTGGCCCAGCTGGGCCTCGGCGGTCTGGTTCTCGAAGTCGAAGTCCGGTGCGCCGGGCAGGATCGGGTCGCCCCAGGAGATCAGCGGCGCCCAGGTCCAGCCGGCCGGCACGTCGAAGGAGTCCACGTCCGCCGGGACGGGTGCGATGACGTCGAAGTCCACGGCGTGGCCCGGGTCGAACGGGTCGGCCAGCAGGTTCACGTCGCCGGAGGTGCCGAAGGCGCTGGCGCTGGCCTGCGGGGCCTGCGCCACGGCGGCACCGGCGACGCCCAGGCCCACGAGCCCGGCGAGGACACCGCGCCGCGAGACGGCCGAGCGGACGACGTCGCCGAAGTAGGCGTTCTCGGTGCGGTTGGGGACGGGCTTCGCGCACGAGGTCGCGCAGCGGTAGTGGCAGGTCATCGAGCTGCGGCGACCGGCGGGGGCGTAGGGCAGCAGTTCCAGCGTCGGGCGGCAGGCGTCCGTCGTCACGGGGGGATCTCCTCGGGCGGGGCGTCCAGCCGGGGCGGCACCCGGCCGTCGACCGCTCGGATGGCGGTCGTGCGCGGTGGACGCTAGGGATGCTGGACGGCGGAAGAGGTCACCGGGAGGTGGCGGCCGGGTGAACCGTCGATGACCACTCGCGAGCATGGTTTGCCTCACCTTCCTCGATGCGCTACGGGCGGTTGCGGCAGGATCACGCCATGGATCCACGCGCCGGCCTGCCCGCGGACAACCCCTTCGCCGCACCCAGCGACCTGCCGTTCGGGCTGCCGCCCTTCGACCGGGTGCGCACCGGGCACTTCGCGCCCGCCTTCGACGCGGGGATGGCCGCCCACCGCGCCGAGCTGGACGAGCTGCTGGCCGCCGAGCTGCCCGCCGCGGCGTTCCTGGACGCGCTGGAGTCCAGCGGGCGGCTCCTGGCGCGCGCCGAGGCCGTCTTCTGGAACCTCACCGGCACCGACGCCGACGACGCCCTGCGCGCGGTGCAGGAGGAGTACGCCCCGGAGCTGGCCGCCCACCACGACGCCGTGCGACTGGACCCGCGCGTGGTGGCGCGGGTGCGTGCGCTGCACGAGGACCCGCCCGCCGACCTCGACGCCGAGGCCCGGCGGCTGCTGGAGCGGCTGCACTCCGACGCCGCCCGCTCCGGCGCCCTGCTCGACGAGGCCGGTGCCCGGCGGCTGCGGGAGCTGAACGCCGAGCTGTCCGCGCTGACGACCCGCTTCGACGTGGAGCTGCTGGCCGACACCAACGACCTCGCCGTGCACTTCGAGCGCGCCGAGGAGCTCGAGGGGCTCGCGCCGGCCGACCTGGCCCGCGCCGCCGAGGCCGCCCGGGCCCGCGGCCGGGACGGGTACGTCATCGCCCTGGTGCTCCCCACCGGCCAGCCCGTCCTGGAGGCGCTGCGCCGCCGCACCTCCCGCGAGCGCGTGCACCGCGCCTCGATCGCGCGCGGCGGCCGCGGCGGGGAGCACGACACGCGCGCCCTGCTGCAGCGCATCGCCGCGCTGCGCGCCGAGCGGGCGCGGCTGCTCGGCTTCGCCGACCACGCCTCCTGGGTCGTGGCCGACGAGACCGCCGGCGACGTGGAGGCCGTGGTGGGGATGCTGCGCCGGCTGGCGCCGGCCGCCGTCGCCAACGCCCGCTCCGAGGAGGCGGAGCTGACCGAGCTGCTCGTGACCGACGGCGAGGCGCCGCCGCTGCGCGCGTGGGACTGGTCGTACTGCGCGGGCCGGCTGCTGCGCGAGCGGTTCGCGGTGGACACCGAGGCGCTGCGCCCCTGGTTCGAGCTGGAGCGGGTCCTGGTGGACGGGGTGTTCGCCACCGCGTCGGCGCTGTACGGGCTGAGCTTCACCGAGCGCGCCGACCTGCCGGTGTACGCCGACGGGGTCCGCGTGTTCGAGGTCGCCGGCCCCGGCGGCCCGTTCGGGCTGTACCTGTTCGACCCGTACGCCCGCGAGTCCAAGCGGGGCGGTGCGTGGATGAGCTCCTTCAGCGACCGGTCGGGCCTGCTGGGCACGGCACCGGTGGTCGTGAACTGCCTCAACGTCGCCCGGCCGGCCCCGGGCGAGGCGACGCTGCTGACCGTGGACGAGGTGGAGACCCTCTTCCACGAGTTCGGCCACACCCTGCACGGGCTGCTGTCCGACGTGCACTACCCGCGCTTCTCCGGCACGAACGTGCCGCGCGACTTCGTGGAGTTCCCCTCCCAGGTCAACGAGTTCTGGGGCTTCGAGCCCGAGGTCCTGCAGCGCTACGCCCGCCACCACGTCACCGGTGAGCCGCTGCCCGACGGCGCCGCGCAGGGCCTGCGCGCCGCCCGCGCGCACGGGCAGGGCTTCGCCACCCTGGAGTACCTGGCCGCCGCGCTGCTGGACCTGGCCTGGCACCGGCTGCCCGCCGGTGCGCTGGACGGCGCCCGGCCCGAGGACGTGGAGCGGTTCGAGGCCGAGGCGCTGGCGGAGGCGGGGGTGGCGCTGGAGGCGGTGCCCCCGCGCTACCGAAGCACCTACTTCCACCACGTGTTCGGCGGCGGGTACGCCGCGGCCTACTACTCCTACGTGTGGAGCGAGGTGCTGGACGCCGACGCCGTGGAGTGGTTCGCCGAGAACGGCGGGCTGCGCCGCGAGAACGGCGAGCACTTCCGCCGGACCCTCCTCTCGCGCGGCGGCAGCGTCGACCCGCTGCAGGCGTACCGCGACTTCCGCGGCCGGGACGCGGCGATCGAGCCGCTGCTGCGCCGGCGGGGGCTGCAGGGCGCCGGCGCCTGACCCGCGGCGCACACCCGGCTCCAGGGGACGGCGCGCCGTGCCGAAGAACCCTGCGGTACGCGCCGGCGGCACCCGCCGGCGCCCGGGGCGGGGGAGACGCGGTGGGCAACGGCAAGGGACTCGTCACGCACTCTCCGCCCGGCGGCCACCTGCCGGACGCGGTGGACCGGCAGGGTGGGGGCGTGGTCAGCGCCCACCCGCTCGCCCCGCCCCTCGTCATCGCGCACCGCGGCTACTCCGCGGTCGCGCCCGAGAACACCCTCGCCGCGTTCGAGGCCGCGCTGCGCTGCGGCGCGGACCTCGTGGAGACCGACGCCCACCCCGCCGCCGACGGCTCGGCCGTCCTCATCCACGACGCCGACGTCGACGCCACCACCGGCGGTCGCGGGCGCGTGGCGGACCTCGGTGCCGCCGACCTCGCGCGCCTGGACGCCGGTTCGTGGTTCTCCCCCGCCTACCGCGGGCAGCGGGTGCCGCTGCTGGCGGACCTGCTGGACCTGCTCACCGACCACCCCGGCGCCCAGCTGCTGCTGGAGCTGAAGGGGGAGTGGAGCACCGAGCACGTCACCTCCGCCCTCGCCGACGTCCGCGGCGCCGGTGCCGTCGACCAGGTCGTCGTGCAGAGCTTCGAGACGGGCACCCTGGCGCGGGTGCAGGAGGTCGCCCCCGAGGTGCGCCGCGCCGTGCTGGTGGAGGAGCCCGCCGCCGACGCCCTCGCCCAGGGCCGCGCCCTGCGCCGCGACCTCGGTGTCGTCGCCTGCAACCCCGGCGTCGCCTCCCTCGTCGCCCGGCCCGGCGCCGTCGCCGAGCTGCACGCCGCCGGCCTGGCCGTGTGGCCGTGGACGGTCGACGAGCCCGTCCTGTGGCGGGCCCTGACCGACGCCGGCGTCGACGGCGTCATCACCAACCGCCCCGACGGGCTGCGCGGCTGGCTGGAGGCGCGCGCCGACGTGCGCCCGGACCCGGCCGAGCTGCTGGTGGCCGCCCTGGGGCAGCGCGGGCGGGCCGTGCCGGCCACCGAGGCGCAGCTGAGCCGGCGCGTGGTCGGCTGAGGACCGTCGGGCGTCGTTCCCGGGGGCGCCGGACCGCCGTGGCGGCCGGCGCGCCCCTCACCGGGCCAGGACCCCGTCGAACCAGCCGCCGAGGGGGCCGGCGCCCAGACCCGCCAGCAGGACCAGGACCGCGGCGCCGACGGCCGCAAGCGTGGCGCGGGGGCGCCGCGCGGACGGGTCCCCCGCCTGCCGGCCGGTTCCGCGCCCCTCGCCGTCCCGGCCGCCGGAGGCGGGGTCCTCGCGGAAGACGGGCGCGAGCCAGCGGAGGTAGTAGAAGAGGCTGGCGACGGTGTTGAGCGCGGCCACGACGACCAGCCACGCCGCCCCGCCGTCCCAGGCGGCGGTGAAGGTGGTCAGCTTGCCGACGAAGACGGCCGTGGGCGGGGTGCCGACCAGGCTGAGCAGGCAGACGAGCAGGGCCGCCGCCAGCGCGGGGCGCTCGCGGGCCAGGCCGCGGTAGGAGGCCAGGGTGCGCCGCTGCGGCAGCGCAGCGACCACGGCGAAGGCGCCGAGGTTGGTGACGGCGTACCCGGCGAGGTAGAGCAGCAGCGACGGCAGGGCCAGGTCGCTGCGGCCGGCGACCGCCACGGGCAGCAGCAGGTAACCGACCTGGCTCACGGTGGAGAAGCCCAGCAGTCGCCGCGGGTCGTCCTGCCGGTAGGCGGCGAGGTTGCCCAGCGTCATGCTCAGCACCGCCAGGACCGCCACGAGCAGGGGCCAGTCCACACCGCCGGACCCGGCGCCGGGCAGCGCGTCGAGGAAGCGGTGGGCGGCCACGAGGGCGCCGACCTTCGGCACGGTGGTCGAGAACGCCGCCGCGGTGGCCGAGGAGCCCTGCGCGGCGTCGGGCACCCAGAAGTGGGCCGGGACCCCGCCGGCCTTGAACAGCAGTCCGGCCAGCACGCCCGTCACCCCCAGGGCGAGGACCGCCGTCGGCGCCCCGGCCAGGCGCGTGGCCAGCTCGGCGTACGTCGTGGCCGCGCTCACCGCGTGCAGCAGCGCCACCCCCACCAGCAGGAGGACGTTCGTCAGCGCACCGATCAGGTAGGCCTTCACCACCGCCTCGGCCGCTGCGCCGGTGCGTGCCAGGCCGATCAAGCCGTACAGGGGCACCGAGGCCAGCAGGAACGCCACGGCCAGCACGAGCAGGTCGCTGGCCCCGGCCACGACGACGGCACCGAGAGCCGACAGCAGCAGCAGGGCGTACGTCTCGCTCTCGCGCTGGTGGCCGGCGAGCTCGTCCACCCCCAGGCAGACGACCAGCAGGGTCGCCGCCACCACGATCAGCCGTGCGGCCCCGCCGGCGGTGTCCACCGCGTACGTGTGCGCGTAGACCGTGTGCGCGGGACCGGTCAGGGCGACGACGCTCGCCGCGGCGCTGCCCAGCAGTGCGGTCACGGCGACGAGGCGGGCGATCCACTGCCGCTGCCGCGGCAGGAACGAACCGGAGAGCAGGACGGCCAGGGCGCCGACGAGCAGGCAGATCTCCGGCAGCAGGGCGAGGGGCTCCTTGTCCAGCGCGGTTCCCACGACGCAGCGTCACCTCCCCACGAGGTCGACGAGTTCGGCGGCGGCCGGCTCGACGACCTCCAGCAGCGGCGCCGGGAACACCCCGATCAGCAGGGAGAGCACCAGCAGCGGCCCCACCGACCACACCTCGGCGGTGCGCACGTCCCGGAAACCCCTGGAGCTCTCGCCCGCCTCGCCGGTGAGCAGTCGCTGGATCGCCCGCAGGAACAGGGCGGCGGTGACGAGGATGCCGAGCAGGGCGATCGCCGCGACGGGAGCGGTGGCGATGCTGCCGGTGAACACCTGGAACTCGGCGATGAACCCGCTGAAACCGGGCAGGCCCAGGGAGGCGAACGCCGCGACGGCGAACAGGGCCGCGTACCGGGGTGCCGGGCGGGCCAGCCCGCCGAAGGAGCCCATGTCGTAGGTGCCGGCACGGTCGTGCAGCACCCCGGCGAGCAGGAACAGCGCGGCGGTGATCAGGCCGTGGCTGACCATCTGCGTCACCGCGCCGACGACCGCCACCTGCCGCGCCTGTTCGGTGGAGTCGGCGAGGATCCCGGCGGCGCCGACGGCGAGGACGACGTACCCCATGTGGTTGACGGAGGTGTACGCGACCATGCGCTTGAGGTCGGTCTGCGCCAGCGCGACGAGCGCGCCGTGCAGGACCGAGACGATGCCCACCGCGAGGACCACCCACGCCCAGGCGCGCCAGGCGTCCGGCAGGACCGGCATCGCGATGCGCACGAAACCGTACGTGCCCATCTTCAGCAGCACGCCCGCCAGGACCGCCGAGCCGACCGAGGGTGCGTCGGTGTGCGCCGGCGGGAGCCAGGTGTGGAAGGGGAACGTCGGCGTCTTCACCGCCAGGCCCAGCAGGATCGCACCCAGGACGAGGTTCCCCGCCCACCCCTGCCCCTGCAGGGGAGCGGCGCGGGTCAGTTCGACGATGTCGAAGGTGTGCGGCTCGGCGGCCAGGTACAGGCCGATGAAACCCACCAGAAGGGCCAGCGACCCCAGGAAGGTGTAGAGGAAGAACTTCAGCGCCGAGCGTGCCGCGTCCCCGTGACCCCAGCCGGCGATGACGAAGTACATGCCGACGATGGACAGGTCGAAGAAGACGAAGAACAGGATGAGGTCCTGCGCGGCGAACAGGCCCAGGCACGTGGTCTGCAGGAAGCAGAACAGCGCGGCCTGCTGGCGGGGACGGCGCTGCTCACCCAGGGAGTGCACGGAGCAGGCGGCGAAGACCACCACCGTCAGGGCCAGCAGCGGCCAGGACAACCCGTCCAGGCCCACGTGGTAGCTGCTGCCCACCGTCGGGAGCCAGCGGACGCGCTCCTCGAACTGCAACCCGCCGGCAGCGGGCTCGGGACCGCGCAGCCACATGGCGGCGACGAGGACGATCTCCACGACGCTGAGCGCCAGCCACGTCCAGCGGGCGACGGCGTCGGGCAGACCGCGCGCCAGGGCCAGCACCACGGCCACGACCAGCGGCAGGAAGACCACGAGACTGAGCACGATCACCTCACCAGCACGAGCAGGAGGACACCGGCGGCGAGGACCGCGACGGTCTGGACGTAGTAGTGGTGCACCTGGCCGGTGTGCGGGCGCCGCGCCAGGCCCCCCAGCCGGCGGGCACCGGTGGCGACCCCCTCGACGGCGGCGTCGACGCCGGCGCGGTCGAGGTGCGCGGCGGAGCGGGC
Source organism: Kineococcus esterisolvens (assembly GCF_050871405.1). Lineage (NCBI taxonomy): Bacteria > Bacillati > Actinomycetota > Actinomycetes > Kineosporiales > Kineosporiaceae > Kineococcus > Kineococcus esterisolvens. Next base: position 27,885 of record NZ_JBJLRI010000006.1, on the reverse strand, counting down.
CACGCGCGACGTCGCCGCCGCGGTCCCCTCCACGACGCGGTCCAGGACCGCGTCGTCGAAGCGCGCCAGCAGGTGCGCGAGGCGTTCGGTGGGCCGCACCACGCCCACCGACGCCAGCCGCGCCAACCCCAGCCAGTCCCTGGCCCACCGCGGTTCGGGAACCCCCCAGCGCCGCACGGCCAGCACGGTCAGCAGGGCCAGCACGGCGGAGACGACCGGTTCCACCGGCCCCGGCGCGGCAGGGCCCTGCTCCCCGAGCAGTCGCAGCAGGGCCGAGCGCACCGGCGGCAGGGCCACCACGCTCAGGGTGGCGGCGGGCACGGCCAGGACGAGCAGCGGGGTCACCTCCAGCCACCCGACGTGCCGGTCGCCGGCCTCCTCGGTGTCGAACCCGTCCTCCACCCCTCGCGCCGGGCGCCGCCGGATGAGCACCAGCACCTTGCCGGCGTAGGCGGCCGACAGCACGGCGGCGAGCAGCCCCGCGGCGTACAGCCACCCGGAGGTGCGCAGCGCGGCGGCGAGGACCTCGTCCTTGGTCGCCCACAGCGACAGCGGCGCGATCCCGGCCAGGGACAGCGCACCGACGGTGGCGGCCACGCCCACCGCGGGCCGGCGGCGGGCCACCCCGCGCAGGGCGTGCAGCTGCTTGGTCCCCAGGGCCGACAGCCACGCCCCGGCGGCCAGGAACAGCAGCGCCTTCGTCGCGGCGTGCGCCACGAGGTGGGCGCCACCTCCTGCGACGGAACCGACGCCCGCGGCCAGCACGACGAGACCGAGCTGGGCGGCGGTGGAGGCGGCCAGCAGCTGCTTCAGGTCGCGCTGCGCCACCGCCACCACCCCCAGCAGCACGGCGGTGCCCGCCCCGGTCCAGGCCGTGGCCGTCGCCGCCCAGCCGGTGGCCGTCAGCAGCGGTTCGACGCGCAGCAGCAGGTAGGCACCCATGGCGACCATCGCGGCGGAGTGCAGCAGGGCGCTGACCGGGCTGGGGCCCTCCATCGCGCGCGAGAGCCAGAACGAGAACGGCAGCTGCGCCGCCTTGCCGAGAGCCGCCACGAGGACGCCCGCGGCGACCGCGTCGCGCCAGCCCGGGCTCGCCGCCGGCAGGTCGGACAGCGCCAGGCCGCCCCCGCCGGCCAGGGCGGCGGCCACCGCCAGGTACAGGCCCAGGTCGGCCAGCCGCGTGGTCAGGAAGGCGGTGTCCCCGGCTGCCACCCGGTCCCGCTGCCACCAGGAGGACCCGATGAGGGCGTACGAGGTGGCGCCCATGACCTCCCACGCGAACAGCAGCGCCGGCAGCGTGGTCGCCGTGGCGGTGACCACGACCGCGGCGACGAACAGCAGCACGAGCCCGAAGAAGCGCCCCCGGGCGGTGTCCACGTCGCCGGCGGCGAAGACGAGCACGAGCAGGGCGACCGCGGCGACGGTGGGGACCACCAGGGCGGCCAGGCCGTCCACGCCCACGCCGAAGTCCGCGAACGGCAGGAACGACGCCGACACCACCGGCCGCTGCACCGCCACGAGCACCGCCAGGGCGCACTCCACGGCCAGCACCGCGATCGCGGTGACCGGCGCCCACCGCTGACGGCCGCCCGTCAGGACCCCGGCCGCGGTCAGCACGGCGCCGGCCACGGCGGGCAGCGCGACCAGGACCCACAACGCCCACCCGGCGCTCACCGGTTCAGGTCCGAGGCCGCGTCGGTCGTGTCGGAGCCGCGGGAGCGGTGCAGCAGCGTGGCGACGGCGAAACCCATCGCCATCTCCACGGTCATCGCCGCGATGACCACCAGCAGCAGCACGTGCCCGTCGGGGGAGGGCGCCAGGAACCACCACAGGCCCGCCGCAGCCAGGATCACCGCGTTGACCATCAGTTCCAGGCCCATCATCACCATGACGACGACCTGCTGGGAGATCGCCCCGTACAAACCCACCGCGAACAGGGCGGCGGCGACGACCAGGACCGCTTCGAGGTTCACCGCCCCACCCCTCCCGGCTGCGGGTCGTCGGCGGGCCCGCGGCGCAGGTCGTCGCCGAAGCGGTCGTAGCGGCTGCGCGGGTGGGCCAGCACCAGCGCGGAGACGATGGTGGCGAACAGCACCGGGCTGACGACCAGCATCACCAGCATCTTCGAGCCCATGGTCGCCTCGCCCAGGGATGCGACCAGGTCCGCGGCGGGTGCGCCGCGACGTTCCGGCCACGGCACCAGCAGCGCGCCACCGGCCAGGACGACGAAGGTCCCGACCGCCACGCCGATCGAGGTCCTGTGCGAGTGCACCATGCTCATCGGCATCAGCGCCGGGTTCATGCCCATGAACATGACCATGTAGACGCCCATCACGGCCATCTCCATGACCATCATCAGGACGGTCACCACGCCGACGTAGTCCAGGTGCAGCAGGAGGACCTGCGCGCCGACGGCGACGAACGAGACCGCCAGGGCGTACGTGGCCCGCGCCATGGAGCCGGTGCGGAACACCGCGATGCCGGCGGCCACGGCCACCGCTGCCAGGACCCAGAACAGGACGGCCTCGAACACGGTTCCCACTTCGATCACCTCACGACCACGACGACGGAGACCACGAGCAGCTGCAGCAGGGTCAGCGGCAGCAGGACGACCCAGCCCAGTTCCACCAGCCGGTCCGGGCGCAGCACCGGCAGCCGGCCGCGCACGGCGACCAGGACCGAGAGCAGCAGCAGGGTCTTCAGCGGCATCCAGAACCACTCCGGCAGCCAGGGCCCCGCACCGCCACCCAGGAACGCCGCCACGGCGAACGCCGAACCCGCCACCAGCAGCGCGTACCGCCCGGCCAGCAGCAGCAGGCGGTCCACCCCGGAGACCTCCGCGAGCACCCCGCCGGCGATGTCGCCACCGGCCGCGGCGGACAGCGGTCCCCACGCGGAGAACGCCACCACGCCGGCGCAGAAGACGACGAACGCCACCGGCATCCACACCGCGAACCACAGGTCCTGCTGCGCGGTGACGAGGTCTCCGACGCGCAGGCTGCCGGCGGCCACTGCGGGCGCGGTCAGCGCGAACATCAGCGGGAGCTCGTACGCCAGCGCCTGGGCGAGGAACCGGTACCCGCCCACCAGGGCGTGCGCGCTGTTCGGTCCCCACCCGGCCATCCACACCAGCGCCCACACCAGCACGTCCATCGCGTTGAACCACACGACGCCCACGCTCAGGTCCGCCAGTGTCCAGCGGCCCAGCGGCACGACCGCGACCATCAGGAGCGCCGCCACCAGCAGCCCGCCACCGCCCAGGCGCCACAGCAGCCGATCCGCCGCCACCAGGGTCCGGCGCCGTTGACGCAGCAGCCGCGCCACCTCGGCCACGGGGGCGGACCAGCCCCGAGCGGCAGCGCTGCCCGCCGACCGGGCTCGGAGCGCACCCTCCAGGCACCCCGCCCACAGCGCGGCCAGGACCACCAGCAGCGCGGCCACGGGCGCCCAGCCGGCGGAGACCTCCACCACCTCAAGCACCGGCCACCTCCGGGGCGCGAACCACGGCCACGTCCGCGCCGGCCACCACCAGGCGCACCGCCGCCAGGTCCAGCCCGGTCACCAGGTCCGGCAGCGCCTCGGGCGGGACCGGGCCGGCGTCCCGCCCGGTGCCCGTGCCCGCGTCCTCCGGTGCCCGGCCGGCGGCGCGGGCCTGCTCCAGCCAGCCGCGCAGCCGGTCCAGCAGCTCGACGCCCTCGTGGTCGTCCGGGCCCGTCGCGGTGCGCGAGCCCCGCAACGACCAGCGCAGGGAACGGGAGCGCGCGACCCGGCGCGCCAGGTGTTCCAGCGGTGCAGCGCACTCCGCCAGGGGCGCGCCGTCCAGGCAGCGGTCGCGCACGCGCCTGGCCTCGCCTGCGGCGGAGTCCCACCCCGCGACCGCCAGCAGGCGGGCCGCCGAGTCGCACCGGCTCACCAGGACGTCGCGGCGCGGGTCGCCGGTGCCCGGCCCGCCGGGGTCCTCGGCGGGGTCGAGCACCTCGGCGGTCGCCTCCACGACGACGTCGCCCTGCAGGGTGCAGGTCAGCACCAGGCCCGCCGGCCAGTGCGGCAGGACCGGCCCCAGCGGCACGTGCAGGACGTCCATCTCCAGCCCGTCCCGGTCCTCCCGGCCGCTCGCGGTGCCGATGCCCCCCGGCATCGGCATGTCCGTGTCGCCGTGGTCCGTGTCGCCGTGGTCCGTGTCGCCGTGGTCCGTGTCGCCGTGGTCCATGTCGCCGTGGTCCATGTCGCCGTGGTCCGTGTCGCCGTGGTCCTGGACGCCGGCGTCGGTGCGGGAGCGGGCGTCCTCGCGGTGGGGCGCGTCCTCCAGCAGGGCGGTGGCCGCGGCGTCCAGGGCGGCTTCCGCCCCTTCGGGCACCACCACGTCGACACGGGTGCGCGGCCCGGGCAGGTGGTCCCACAGCCGGGCGACGACCTCCTGCATCCCCGGGCCGGGACGGCCGCACACCGTCAGGACGTCGGCCTCGGCGGGGGACTGCGCCAGGACCCAGGAGCGCGCCGCCACCGCCCGCTCCACGGCGATCCGCTGGCCGGTGGCGCCGGGCACCTCGACCACCAGGACGTGGCAGCGCCGGACGGCCCACCGCGCGAGCGCCCGGCTCAGACCCACCGCAGGGCTCCTTCCCGCCAGGCCCAGGCGACACCGGCGAGCAGGACGCCGAGGAAGACGAACATCTCGACGACCGCACCGGCGCCCGACTGCGCGACCACGACGGCCCACGGGTACATGAAGAGCATCTCCACGTCGAAGGCCAGGAAGATCAGCGTCACCGGGTACCAGCGCACGTGGAAGCGCGACAGGGCGTGCTCGGTCGGGTCGTGCCCGGACAGGAACGGCAGGCTCTGCACGGGGTCGGGCGCCACCGCGGTCAGGCGGGCCAGCAGGTGCAGCGCGCCGATGCCCAGCAGCGCGGATCCCAGCACCGACAGCGCTCCGAGGTAGGACGACACGCTGCTCCCTCCTCCTGCTCCCGACGTCGTGGTGGTGGCGCCCGACCCCGGGCCCCGACTCCGCTCAGGCGGTGCCGGCTCAGCCCAGGGTGGCGAGAAGCTCCTCGCAGGCGCTTTCGCAGGCCCGGCACGCCTCGGCGCACACCCGGCAGTGCTCGTGCATGTCCGCGTGCTGCCCGCACTCGTCGCCGCAGGCCTTGCACGCGGCGGCGCAGGCCTGCAGCACCGCACGGGTGACGTTGGCGTCGTAGCCGGTGTGGCGCGAGAGCACCCGGCCGGTGGTGTCGCAGACGTCCGCGCAGTCGGCGTTGGTGCGGATGCACTTGGTGAGCTCGGCGACCGAGTCCTCGCTCAGGCAGGCGTCCGCGCACGCGGTGCACGCCTGCGCGCAGCGGAAGCACGCCTCGATGCAGGCGATGAGCTTGTCGCGGTCCACGCCGCCGAGGTCCTTCGGGTAGGTGCTGACCATGTCGCTGACGGTGCTCATGCGTACTCCTTCCCCGTCCCGGCGCGGGCCGGCCTCTCGCCGGCCGCGGCAACACCGGGGCACAGGAGCGCATACCCAGACGTCCGTACGGGTAACGCGACGACGTGGACGGGTTCACGGACCGAGCGGGGGCGGAGCAGGCGCACGAGCACCCGGTCGACCCCGGGCGGGTGGCCCGGGCGCGCTCCCGGTTGCCGTCGGCGGAGGCCACCGCCCAGCTGACCGCCGCGCTCAGCCTCATCGCCGACCCCACCCGCGCCCGGGTGCTGTACGCGCTGGACCTGGTGGAGGAGCTGTGCGTGGGGGACACGGCCCTGGCCCTGGGGGTCAGCGAGGACGTCGCCGGGTACGCGCTGCGGGTGCTGCGCACCGCCGGGATGGTCACCCGTCGCAAGGAGGGCCGCATCGCCTACTACCGGCTGGCCGACGGCTTCCCCGAGCCGCTGCTGGAGCACTGCCTGCGGCAGCTGGTCTCCCTCGGCGCCGCGCCCGGCGCGGAGCCCGGCTAGCCGGCGGACGCGGCGTCCCGGGGGCCGGGTGCTCCTTGGCCGGTGGCGCCCAGTCGCCGTGCGAGCTGCTCGACGCGGGCGGCGATGTCGTCGCGCACCAGGCGCATCCGCTCGGCGCCCTCGATGCCGCGCGTGGACGGCTCGTCGGTCTCCCACACCTCCACCGGCGTGTCGCCGACCGGCTCGACGTGCGCCTCGGAACCCAGGACGACCACGAGGTCGGCCTCGCGGACCGCCTCGTCGGTCAGCTGCCGGGGCTGCGCCCCGGAGATGTCGACGCCGACCTCGCGCAGGCTCTCGACCGACCGGGCGTTCAGGGCGCTGCCGGCGCGGGTGCCGGCGGAGTCGACCTGGACGGCGGCGCCCGCGGCCCGGCGCATCAGGCCTGCCGCCATCTGCGACTTGCCGCCGTTCTTGACGCAGACGAACAGCACGCGGGGGGTGGTCATGCGGGGGGCTCCTCGGGCGTGCGGGGGTGGCCGGGGGTGGTGGCCGCGTCGCCAGTGTGGCACCAGGCATTCACCGCTGTCGATATTGACAGTCGTGGATCCCGAGTGCAAGGGTCGGCGCCGAAGGACATCGACGGATGTCGATGGACGGGCCGGCGTCACCGTGCCCACCCGCTGAGGAGGAACCCGTCGTGACCACCCCCACCGACCGCCTGCCCGTCGCCGTCGTCGGCGCCGGGCCGATCGGCCTGGCCGCCGCCGCCCACCTGCTCGAGCGCGGTCTGGAACCCCTCGTGCTCGAAGCCGGCGACGAGGTCGGCGCCGCCGTCCGCGCCTGGCGGCACGTCCGGCTGTTCTCGCCCTGGCGCCACGACGTCGACGCCGCCGCCGCCCGCCTGCTGGCGCGCACCGGGTGGCGGCACCCGGAGCCCACCGGGCTGCCCACCGGCGACGACCTCGTCGAGCAGTACCTGGCGCCGCTGGCCGCCACCGAGCAGCTCGCGCCGAGGATCCGCACCGGTGCCCGCGTCGTCGCCGTCAGCCGGGTCGGCCTGGACAAGACCCGCAGCCCCCGCCGTGACGAGCAGCCCTTCCTGGTGCGCGTGCGGACCACGGACGAGCACGGCCGCCACGTCGTCGCCGACCACCACGCCCGCGCCGTGATCGACGCCTCCGGCACCTGGGAGCACCGCAACCCCCTCGGCGCCTCCGGCCTGCCGGCCCCGGGCGAGGCCGAGGCCGCCGCCTTCCTGGCCGGCCCCCTGCCCGACGTCCTGGGCGCGGAGCGCGAGCGCTTCGCCGGCCGCCGCGTCCTCGTCGTCGGCGCCGGGCACTCCGCGGCCAACACGCTGCTGCACCTGGTGGCCCTGGCCGAGGAGGACCCCGCCGACGGCCCCGCCACCCGCATCGTCTGGGCGGTGCGCGGCGCCTCGGTGCGGCGCGTCCTCGGCGGCGGCGACCTGGACGGCCTGCCGGCCCGCGGTGCCCTAGGCGCACGGCTGCGCCGAGCGGTGGAGTCCGGGCACGTCGAGCTGCACACCGAGGTCACCACCAGCGCCCTCGAGCCCTCCGCCGACGGCACGGAGGTCGTCGTGGTGGCCGAGACCCCGGCCGGGCAGCGGCGCCTGGCGGTGGACGTCATCGTCGCCGCGACCGGTTTCCGGCCCGACCTGGGGGTGCTGCGCGAGCTGCGCCTGGACCTGGACCCCGCCGTCGAGGCGCCCCGCCGGCTCGCTCCGATGATCGACCCGGAGCTCCACTCCTGCGGCACCGTGCCCCCGCACGGCGCCGACGTCCTCGCACACCCCGAGGCCGGTTTCTTCACCGCTGGGGCGAAGAGCTACGGCCGCGCCCCGACGTTCCTGCTGGCCACCGGCTACGAGCAGGTGCGCTCCATCGCCGCCCACCTGGCCGGTGACGACGGGGCCGCGGCCGACGTGCGGCTGACCCTTCCCGGGACGGGCGTGTGCTCGTCCTCCCCGCCCGCCGCGACCACCGGCGGCACGGACCCCGTGCAGCCCTCGGGCGGGTGCTGAGGCGCGGCCGGTCGTCGCCGACGGCGGCCGGCGCGTCCCCACGGCCCGGACCGGGCTCAGGTGCCCGGCAGCACCCCGTCGGCGTCCGGGACCCCGCCGTCGATGTCGTCGGCGTCCACGATCCGGTACGCGTACCCCTGCTCGGCGAGGAACCGCTGCCGGTGCGCGGCGAAGTCCTGGTCCTTGGTGTCGCGGGAGACCACCGTGTAGAAGCGGGCCGTGCCGTGGTCGCCCTTGGGGCGCAGCACCCGCCCCAGCCGCTGCGCCTCCTCCTGGCGGGAGCCGAACGACCCGGACACCTGGATGGCGACCTTCGCCTCCGGCAGGTCGATGGAGAAGTTCGCCACCTTGGACACCACCAGCGTGGTGACCTCGCCGTGGCGGAACGCCTCGAACAACCGCTGGCGCTCCTTCACGGACGTGTCGCCCTTGATGACGGGGGCGTCCAGGCGGGCGGCGAGGTCGTCGAGCTGGTCGATGTACTGGCCGATGACGAGCGTGGGCTCCCCGGCGTGCTGGGCCACCAGCTTCTCCACCACCCGCGACTTCGCCGGCGACGTCGAGCACAGCCGGTACCGCTCCTCGTCCTCGGCCGTCGCGTACGCCAGGCGCTCGCTCTCGGGCAGCGTGACGCGGACCTCCACGCAGTCGGCCGGGGCGATGTAGCCCTGCGCCTCGATGTCCTTCCACGGCGCGTCGTAGCGCTTGGGGCCGATGAGGGAGAACACGTCGCCCTCGCGGCCGTCCTCGCGCACCAGCGTCGCCGTCAGGCCGATGCGCCGGCGCGCCTGCAGGTCCGCGGTCATCCGGAAGATCGGCGCGGGCAGCAGGTGCACCTCGTCGTAGACGATCAGGCCCCAGTCGCGCGCGTCGAACAGCTCCAGGTGCGGGTAGACGCCCTTCCGCTTCGTCGTCACCACCTGGTAGGTGGCGATCGTCACCGGGCGGATCTCCTTGCGCGCGCCGGAGTACTCGCCGATCTCGTCCTCGGTGAGGGTGGTGCGCTTGAGCAGCTCGTCGCGCCACTGCCGCGCCGAGACGGTGTTCGTCACCAGGATCAGCGTGGTGGCCTTCGCCCGCGCCATCGCGCCGGCGCCCACCATCGTCTTGCCCGCCCCGCACGGCAGCACCACGACACCCGAACCGCCGTGCCAGAAGCCCTCCACGGCCTCGGACTGGTACGGCCGCAGCGACCAGCCGTCCTCGGTGAGGGCGATGGGGTGCGCCTCGCCGTCGACGTAGCCGGCGAGGTCCTCCGCCGGCCAGCCCAGCTTCAGCAGCACCTGCTTGAGGTTGCCCCGCTCGCTGGGGTGCACCACCACCGTGTCCGGTGCCAGGCGCTCGCCGAACAGGGGAGCGGCCTTCTTGGAGCGCAGCACCTCCTCCAGCACCGCCGCGTCCAGGGCGCGCAGCACCAGCCCGTGCGCGGGGTCGTTGACCAGCTGCAGCCGCCCGTACCGGGACATCGTCTCCGCGACGTCCACCAGCAGCGCGTGCGGGACGGGGTAGCGGGAGAACTCCAGCAGGGTGTCGACGACCTGCTCGGCGTCGTGCCCGGCAGCTCGGGCGTTCCACAGCCCGAGCGGGGTCAGGCGGTAGGTGTGCACGTGCTCGGGGGCGCGCTCGAGCTCCGCGAACGGGGCGATCGCCGCGCGGGCGGCACCCGAGCGCGGGTGGTCGACCTCCAGGAGCAGCGTCTTGTCGCTCTGGACGATGAGGGGGCCGTCGGTCACAGCGGGTCCAACCCCGGCGCGCGCCGCGTGCTTCCGCGACGCGCCGCGGAGGCGCCGGTGAACGGGCTCACAGCCGCACGGGCGTGCTGATGGAGTCGGTGTAGTCGTAGCCGTCGTAGTAGGCGGGACCCTGGCCGTTCAGCCAGGCGATGAACGCCACGAGACCGACGACGAACAGCAGCGACAGGGCGAGGGTCACCCAGGCGACGATCTTCCCGGCGAGCACGTGCCCCAGGCCGCGCCTGGCGCCCTGCGAGGCCAGGACGTCCCGCCGGGCCCCGGGTGCCAGCGCCAGCGCGACGATCGCCGCGATCCAGCCCAGTCCGCTGAACAGCAGCACCGCGCCGCCCACGGCCGTCCACAGGACGGCGTGCGCCGACCCCGCCACCGGCGGCTGGCCGTGGGGGTCCGCGGGCTGGCCGTGGACCTGGTTGTAGGGCTGCCCGTAGCTCTGCGCGTACGGCTGGCCGTAGCCCTGCGCGTGCGGCTGCTCCTGCGGCCGGCCGTCCACCGGGGGCTGCTGCCCGCCCGGGGTCGCCAGCGGCGGGTAGTCCGGCCAGGAGCCCGGCGCCGACCACGGCGACCCCGCGGTCGCGTCCCCCGCCGCGCCGGGACCGGCGTGCGGAACCGCGCGCGTGGCGTCCTGGTCGTGCCCGCGGTAGGGGGTGCCCCCGCGGTGCGGGTCGTCCCCGTGCCGCTGGTCCTGCGCGCGGTAGGGGTCGTGGGCGTCCGGCGCCGCCGCGTGCGAGCCGGGCCGGTCCGGACCCCCCTCCCACCAGGAGCGCCGCTCCTCGCCCCGCTCCGGCTCGCCCATCGCCCGTGCTCCCCTCGACCTCGTCCAGCCGCGCCACCCCGGCCGGGGCGGCGCTGTCCGGGCCACGACGCTAGCCGACGCCCGGGGGCTCACTCCTCCCGTGCGGCCACACCGGTGACGCGGTGCACCGAGAAGGTCCGCACCGACTGCTCGGCGCGTTCGAACGCGGTGATGCGACCGCCCTCGACGCCGATCGGTTCCACGAGGTGCCGTCGCGGCGTGCCGTCGGCGTCCACGTAGCCGATCCACACCGCCCGCCGCTCACCGGCGGCCTCGCGCAGGAGCACCAGCGACGTGGCCGGGTCCAGGTGGCTGAGCGCCGGGGCGTCGGCGTGCTCCGCGCGGCGGCGCTCCCCGGCCGCGGCGTCCTCGTCGCCGGCCCGCAGCGAGCGCACCGCCGCCGACAGCAGCGCCGGCGACGGCGGGGGCGGCTCGCCCGTGACCGGTCGCGGAAGCCCCCGCGCACCGCTGCGCAGCGCCACCGGGCGGCGCACCACCAGCTCCCCGTCGGGGCCCTCCGCCGCCGGTGCCAGGCCGGCCGCCCGCAGCGCCGCCAGCACCTCGTCGGGCTCGGCGGCCGCCGCCAGCACCGTGGGTGCCAGCGCGCGCAGACCCAGCTGCGCGCACCGGCGGTCCGAGAGCAGCTCCGCGAGCACGGCGGCGTCCTCGGCGCGCACGTAGCTGCCGGCCCGGCCCACCCGCACCCGCCCGTGCCGGCGCGCCACGTCCCGCACCAGGTACTCCAGCGGCTGCGGCACCCCGGTGGCGGACACGTCCGCGAGGAAGCGCAGCGCGTCGTCGGCGGTCAGGCCCTCGTCGAGGCCGCGGCGCACGGTGGCGGCGTCGAAGCGGTACACGGTGGCCCCGCCGCGGCTCTCCACCCGGGCCAGGGCCGCCAACCGCTGCGCCAGGTGGACCTCCAGCGGACCGGGCGCCACGGCCGTCAGGTCCGCCTGCAGCAGCACCTCGCCGACCGGCTCGGGCAGGGCCGCGGCCAGGGCGGCGGCGGCCGCCTCGTCGTCACCACCGGCCAGCGCCCGGCCCGCAGCGGACAGCGCCCCGGCGCCGAGCACGCCCAGCCACCCGGCGTCGCGCAGCGTCCAGCGCACCAGGTCCTCCTGCAGCCGGCCGGCGCGGCGGGGGGCTTCCCAGCGCAGCCGGGCGAGCAGGTCCTCCGCCTCCGCGGCCCCGTCCGCGCCGGCCGCCGCGAGCTGGGCCAGCACCGCGCGCCGCACCGGCAGGACCGGCCCGCGGTCCAGGTCCGGTCCCAGCGCGCTGCGCACCGCCCCCTTCGCGTCGCGCGTGCCCACCAGCGCCGGCACCCGGGTGGAGACCAGCCAGGCACGGGCCAGCGCCGTCCAGCGGGCCGGGACGTCCTGCTCGCACCAGGTGTCGAAGGCGGGCGTGGGCAGCCAGCGCGGCTCCACCTCGGCGTCGTCGGCGACCAGGCCCGCCAGGTGGGCGACCTCCGCGACCAGCGCCGCGGTGGCGTCGTCGACCTCCAGCGCGGCGGCGGTGCGGCGCAGCTCGCGCACGCCCACGCCGCCGGCGCGCAGCACCGGCGGGGGAGCGGCGCCCCACAGCCGGCCCAGCTCCTCCACCAGCCGGCACGCCTCCGCCGCTGCCTCCGCCGCCGCGGCGGCCACCACCTGCGGGCGGCGCGGCTGTACCCGGGGGGCGGGCGGCTCGCGGTCGGGCGCGCGGTGCACCCTCCCGCCGCGCAGGGCCAGGCCCACCTCGCGGGGCAGCACGACCGTGCCGGGCCCGGAGACCGCCAGCAGCCCGTGCGCCAGCAGCCAGTCCACCGGGCCGCTCGCACCGGCCACCCGCACCTGCCGGTCGGCGCGCTCCACCGACCCCGTCGGCGGACCCCAGGTGAGCCGGTCCAGCAGCGCCCGCACCCCCTCGGGGGCCTCGCGCAGCAGCGCCTCCAGGGTGGCGGGCTCGCCCAGGTGCGCCGCCAGCCGCGGCAGCGCCACCTCCGGGTCGTGGCTCACCGGCAGGCCCAGGTCCTCCAGCAGCTCCGCGAGGCGCTGCGGGGAGCGGCGGCCCAGGGCGTCGGCCAGCGGGGGGCCCAGGCCGGCCGGGTGCGGGCCCAGCAGCTCCCGCACGGCGTGCACGAGGTGCAGGCGGCGGTCCGGGCCCCACACCAGTGCCCGGCGCCGCAGGTGGGACAGGACGTCGTTCGCGCGCGCGCCCCACGCTCGCGAGACCGCGGTGGCGCCGGTGGGGTCCGGCAGGACGGCCAGCACCTCCGCCACCTGCAGCGCCGGGGTGTCCAGCCCGTCCAGCGCGCGCTGCACGCTGGCGCGGGTGGTGGCGCGGGTGGCCAGCGCCGTGGTGGACGTGGGCAGCGGGGTGGCCAGGTCGGGGCGGGCGGTGAACAGGGCCTCGAGGTCCTCGTCGCCGCGCGCGCGCAGGTCCTCGGCGAGGGTGCGGGGGGCGCTGCTGCGGGCGGCCGGGGGCATCCGCCGGAGTCTAGGTGCGCGGACCCGGGGCCGCCTCAGTGCGCCGGCGCCTCCAGCGGGACCCCGAAGTGCTCGAACAGGCGGGTGTCCAGGAACGAGGTGATGCGGTGGATGCGACCTGCGCGCAGCTCCAGCGACTGGAAGGCGAACGGCACGGAGGAGCCGTCCGGGCCGGGCTTGTACTGCGCGAACGCCGGGGAGCCGTTGAGGTCGACGCGCCGAAGCCGTGAGCCGCGGCAGCCGTGGCCGGGCCCCACCATCCACGCCACGACGTCCTGCGGCCCGGCCAGCCACATCTCGAACGGCGGCATGTTCTGCGTGACGTCCTCGGCCAGCAGCGCCACGAAGGCGTCCATGTCGTAGGACTCGAAGGCGCGCACGTACCGCTCCAGCAGGTCGCGGTGCTCGGCGTCCAGGTCGGTGCCGCGGGCACCGGTGGCCGCGTCGAGGTCGACGTCGGGGCGGGTCGCCAGGGTGGCGCGAGCGCGCTGCAGGGCGCTGTTCACCGACGCGGTGGACGTCTCGAGCAGCCCGGCGACCTCCTCCGCCCGCCAGCGCAGCACGTCGCGCAGGATCAGCACGGCGCGCTGGCGCGGCGGCAGGTGCTGCAGGGCGGCGACGAACGCCAGGCGGATGGACTCGCGCGCCACGGCCACGTCGGCGGGGTCGCCCTGCTCGGGCAGCACCCGGGTGTCGACCATCGGCTCCAGCCAGGTGTCCTCCGGCTGCCGGGCCGCGAGGGAGGCCTGCACCGGCTCCCACGCCGCGGCGGACAGGTCCATGGGGCGGGCCCGGCGGCCGCGGGTCTCGATGGCCGTCAGGCACACGTTGGTGGCGATGCGGTACAGCCACGAGCGCAGCGAGGAGCGGCCCTGGAAGCCGTCCAGGGACTTCCACGCGCGCAGCATCGTCTCCTGCACGGCGTCCTCGGCGTCGAAGGCGGAGCCGAGCATCCGGTAGCAGTAGCCGGTGAGCTCGCGGCGGTGCTCGGCGAGCCGTGGCTCGAGGTCGGCGGTCGGGTCGGTGCCGGGAGCGGTGGTGGGTTCGTCGGGGCGGTCGACGGCGTGCTCGACCGCGCGGTCCGGGGTGGCGGGGGCGGGGATCGTCACGCGGCACACACAAGCACGCAGGACCGACAGAGCGGGAGGGGTGCTGTGAGATCGGTCACGACCGGCCCGCGCGAGGGCGTCCCCACAGGAACGACCTCTACCTTCTGCTCACCGACCGAGCACTCGGTCGGCCGGGTGACGCAGCCGTCGCCCGTGAGCTCGAGGAGGCGCTGTGGCCCTGTCGAACGCACCCCGCACCCCGGTCCCCGCCGGGGTGCCGATCCCGCCCGGCGACGGGCCGAAGGCGTCGCGCACGTTCGTGGTGACGCTGACCCTGGCCCAGTTCGGGCTGTTCCTGGCCCTGCTGGCGCCCGTCATGGTGACCATGCAGCTCAAGGCGTCCCAGCTGGACCCGGTCAACCCGGCGTCCGTCATCGGTGCGGTCCTGCCGTGGGGAGCCCTCGGCGCGTTCATCGCCAACCCGCTGTTCGGGATGCTCAGCGACCGCACCCGCAGCCGCTTCGGCCGCCGCCGCCCCTGGATCCTCGGCGGCGTCCTCGTCTTCACCGCGGCCCTGGTCTGGGTGGCCGGCGCCCCCAGCGTCCTGCAGCTGGGCATCGCCTGGTTCGTCGCGCAGGTCTCCGCCAACGCGGTGCTCGCCTGCCTCATCGCCGCCGTCGCCGACCAGGTGCCCGAGGACCGGCGCGGCACCGTCTCCTCGTGGGTGGGCATCGCGCAGAACGCCAGCGTCCTGCTGGCGTTCGTCGTCGCCGTGGAGTTCACCTTCAGCACGTGGCCGCTGTTCCTGGTGCCGGCCGCGATCGGCCTGGTCACGGTGCTCGTGTTCGTCGCCCGCCTGGAGGACGTCCCGCACCCCCAACCCCGTGAGCCGTTCGACCTGAAGGCCTTCGCCCGCACCTTCTACACGAGCCCGCGCGAGAACCCCGACTTCGCGCTCGCCTGGTGGTCGCGCTTCTTCATCATCTTCGGCTCCTTCATGTTCACCACCGTGCGCGTCCTCTACCTGCAGCACTCCTTCGCGCTGGACGCCGGCGGCGCCACCCTCGTCGCGCTGATCGGCGTCGCCGTCTACACCGTCGCGCTCGTCGTGGCCGCCCGCCTCGCGGGGTGGGCCTCCGACCGCCTCGGGCGGCGCAAGGTGTTCGTGGCCCTGTCGACCGTGCTGTTCGCCGTGGGCCTGGTGATGCTCGCCCACGTGGAGACCGTCGGCGGCTTCTACCTCGCCGAGGTCGTCATGGGCCTGGCCTACGGCGTGTACCTGGCCGTCGACACCGCCCTGGTCATCGACGTGCTGCCCTCGCCCGAGGAGGCCGGCAAGGACCTCGGCGTGCTCAACATGGCCAACGCCCTGCCGCAGAGCCTGGCGCCGGCCGCGACCGCCGCCCTGCTCGCCGTCGGCAGCGCCACGAGCGAGAACTACGGCCTGATGCTGTGGGTCGCGGGTGTCGTCACCGTCCTGGGCGCCGTGGCGATCATGTTCGTCCGCAAGGTCCGGTGAGCCCGGTGGCGGTGCAGACTGCTGCCGTGAGCACCGCCCCCACGGCCTCCGCCGCCGCCCGCGAGCGCGTCCTGGACGTCGCTCTGGAGCTCTTCGGGGCCCGCGGCTACCGCGGGACCTCCATCGCCCTGGTGGCCCAGCGGGCCGGGCTGAGCCAGTCCGGCCTGCTGCACCACTTCCCGACCAAGGCGGCCCTGCTGACCGCGGCCCTCGCGCACCGCGACGCCCGCACCACCCCGGTCGTCGTCGGGCGGGGGGAGCCTGTCGGGTGGACGGCGTTCGAGGGGTTGGAGCGCCTCGTGGCCGCCAACGCCCACGACCGCGAGTGGGTGGAGCTGTTCGTGACGATCTCCGCGGAGGCCGTGGACCCCTCGCACCCCGCGCACCGGTGGGCGCGCGAGCACTACGCCGGGATCAGCTCGTGGATCGCCGCGGCCCTGCGCGCCGGGGTGGACGCCGGGGAGGTCTCGCCCGAGGCGGACGTGGACGCGCTGACGGCCGCGACCGTCGCCGTCCTGGACGGTCTGCAGCTGCAGTGGCTGCACTCCGGCGAACCGGAGGGCAGCGCGATGGTCGCGGGTTTCCGCGCCTTCTCGGAGTCGCTGCGGGCCCGCTGGGGCACCACCGGCTGAGCGGTCGGCCGCGCTCGCGTCAGCTCCCGGCGGCCGGCGCCACCGAGGCCATCGACGCGGGCAGGTCCTCGGCGTGCAGCACCAGCAGCCGCTGCGTGGCGCGGGTCAGCGCCACGTACAGGTCGTTGGCGCCGCGCGGGCGGCGCAGCACCGCCGCCGGCTCCACGACCACCACGACGTCGAACTCCAGGCCCTTGGCGCGCTGCACGTCCAGCACGCTCACCCGCGCGTCCAGGTCGTCGGGGGAGGAGGCCACCGACCCCGGTGGCAGGGCCCGCGAGACCGCCGCACGCAGCGCGTCCGAGCCCAGCGGCCCGTCCTCGCCGGCGGTCAGGACCGCCACCCGGCCCTCGTCGAGCTCACCCGCCGCCGCCCGCACGGCCGCCACGACGCCCGCGGCGTCGTCCGGGCCGGCCAGGCGCACCGCCGCCGGGTCCACCTCGCCCTCGCGCACCGGCGTCGGCGGCTTCGCGTCGATGCCCGCGGCGAGCAGCACGTCCGCCGCGACCCGTGCGATCCGGGCGGGGGTGCGGTAGTTGACGGTCAGCTCCTCCAGCCGCCAGCGGTCGTCCACGACCGGCTTCAGCGCCTCGGCCCAGCTGTGCGCCCCGGCCGGGTTCGACGTCTGCGCGACGTCGCCCACCAGGGTCATCGAGCGCGCCGGGCAGCGCCGCTCCACCAGCCGCCACGCCATCGCCGACAGCTCCTGCGCCTCGTCGACCACGACGTGGCCGTACGCCCACGTGCGGTCCACGGCGGCGCGCTCGGCCACCGTGCCCGACGGCCCGCCCGCGGTGAAGCGGTCGGCCAGCAGCTCGGGGGTCACCAGCGTGTCGCCCACCCCCGAGGCCTCGAAGTCCTCCAGCACCTTGCGGGCGTGCGCCAGCTGCTCCTCGCGCTCGGCGTCGCGCGCCTCGGCGGCGCGGTTCTCCTCCAGCGGCCCCAGCAGCTCGGCCAGCTCGTCCAGCAGCGGCACGTCCGCCTCGCTCCACGCCTCCGGCTGTGCGCGGTGCAGCGCCTCGCGGTCCGCCCGCGACAGCTGCGGCGCCGCCCGCCGCAGCTGCTCGGGGTCCCGGTACAGCCCCGCCAGCACCTTCTGCGGCGTCAGGGGCATCCAGCACAGGTTCACCTCGCGGCGCACGTCGACCGACTCGCGCAGCTCGGTGAGCAGGTCGTCGCGCTCCTCGCCCAGGTCCACGCCGCGCCCGCGCGCCAGCTGCTGCACGAGCCCGTTCAGCACCTCGCGCACGAAGGTCACGCGGGCGGCGTTGTGCGGCTTGCGGCTGCGGCGGGCGCGGGTGCGGGCGGAGACCACGGCCTCCGGGCGCAGCACCACCGGCGTGCCGTCCAGGTCGAAGCGGATCGCCCGCTCCGGCACCCGCTGGCGCGCCGCGACGGCCGCGGCGAGCACGTCCACCATGACCGGCGAGCCCTTCACCCGCGCCGCGCGCGGGGAGTCGTGCCCCCGCGCCACCACGCCGGGGAACAGCTCGCCCAGAGTCATCGTCACCACGCCCGTCTCGCCCAGCGCCGGCAGCACCTGCTCCACGTAGCGCAGGAACACCGGGCTGGGCCCCAGCAGCAGCACGCCGCTGCGGGCCAGCCGGTCGCGGTGCGTGTAGAGCAGGTAGGCGGTGCGGTGCAGCGCCACGGCCGTCTTGCCGGTGCCCGGGCCGCCCTGCACGACGAGGACGCCGCGCTCGGAGGCGCGGATCACGCGGTCCTGCTCGGCCTGGATGGTGGCGACGATGTCGCCCATGCGCCCGGTGCGCGGGGCGCTGACGGCGGCCAGCAGGGCCGCGTCACCGGTGGTGCGCTCGCCGTCGGCGGCCACCAGCACCTCGTCGTCGACCGCCGTGACGTGCCGGCCCTTGGTCAGCAGGTGCCGGCGGCGCACCACGTCGCGCGGCGCGGCGGCGGTGGCCTGGTAGAAGTCCTGCGCCGCGGGCGCCCGCCAGTCCACCAGCAGCTGCTCGCCGTGCTCGTCGGCCAGGCCCAGGCGGCCCACGTAGCGCCGCGGGTCCTCCGTCCCCTCGCGCAGGTCGAGGCGGCCGAAGCACAGCCGGTTCTCCACCGACCACAGCTGCGAGAGGCGGTCCTCGTACAGGGTGGCGAACGCGTCGCGCTCGAAGCGGCTCTGGTGGGTGCCGGTGGCCAGGGTGCGGCGCACCCCGGCCAGCTGGGCGGCGGTCTGCTCGCGCAGCTCGTCCAGGCGCGCGTACAGCCGCCCGACGTGGGCGTCCTCGTGCGCGACCTCCTCGGCGGCGCGCTCCTCGGCGGCGCTCGTCCCGTGCCCGGCGGGGTGCTCGGTGGGCTGGCTCACTCGGCGGGATCTCCTGACGCGCGTGCCTGGTGCGGGGACCCCGGAAGCCTAGGCCCGCCCGCCCGCGGTCCGGCACGCCGGTCACCCGCCCGCCCGCCGGGCTCAGCGCCGGCCGAGCACCCCGGTCACGAACGCGGCCTGCCCCGCGTGCTCCAGGTCGTCGTCCAGCACGCTCACCAGCCGCACCCCCAGCGTCACCGGCGGGTCGTGGGAGTCGTCCACGACGCGGTCCAGGTCGGCGTCGGTGAGGGTTCGCAGGTACCGCTCGGTGCGCTCGCACACCGCGTCGGCGTACCCGCGCAGCAGCTCGGCGCTGGCCCGGACCAGTCCCACCTGCTCGGCGTCGAAGCCGTAGCCGATCTCGTCGTCGCCGAAGGGCAGGCCGAAGCGCTGCGACCACCCGTCCGCCGTCCAGACCTGCTCGTGGCCGGCGACCTCGGCGACCTGGGCGTCCTGCCCGCGCGCCAGGTGCCACACGAGCCACGCGACCGTGTTCGCGCCCGGGTCCAGCCGGGCCGTCAGGGCCTCGTCGTCGCAACCGTCGAGGACGGCGTGCACGGCGGGCGGGATGCGGCCGAAGCCGTCGAGCAGGAGGTCCTTGGCGTCCACACCCCCTGCCTAGCGCCCCGGCAGGCCGCCCGCACCCCCTGGCCCCGGTGCAGCCAGCGCCGCAGCTCCGTCGCGGAGGCCGCCTCCCGGGCGGCGCCGACGGCCTCGCGGCCGGCGGCGGCGCGCCCGACCTCGGCGGCGAACAGCCGTCCGCAGGTGAAGGCCAGGGCCCCCGGGTCCCGGCCGTCGAGGCGGTGCAGGACCTCGCGCACGACGACGGAGTCCTGGTGCTCGCCCAGCACCTCCTGCAGGCCCTCCACCGCCTTCGCCTACGCCTTCGCCTCCTCGCCCCACAGCGGCGCCAGCGACTCCCCGGCGCAGCGGGCCTCCTCGGCGCGCTCGCGGGCGCCGTGGAACAGCTCGTCGGCCGCGGCGGCGGGCACCGACGGGTCGGCGTCGGCGGCGTGGGCGGCCTCCACGCGCTCGCGCAGCTCGCGGTCGGTGGCCCGCACCAGCCCCGGCAGGACGTCCCTGGCCCGCTCCCTCGCCAGGGGCGACCACGGCGGGCCCTCCAGCGGTGCGTCGACCAGCTCCTCGAGCCGGCTCAGCAGCGCGCCGCACCGATCGCCGTCCAGCGCCCGCAGCAGCTCGTCGTGGGCCGCGCGGTAGTCCGCCTCCAGCACCTCGCGCCGCGCCGTCGCGGTGGTGGTGGCGTCCCGCTGGTCTCCAGGCACCCGCCCGATCCGACCGGAGGCGGCGCCGGTGCGCACCCGGGACGCCCCGGTGCCGCCGCGCCGGCCCGACCGGTCCGCCCGCGCGGTTGGGCCGGTCGGGGGACACCCCGTTTCACCGCGCACCGCCGCCGCGATGAGCACCACGTGAACCAGACCGCAGCCCTCGAGCAGTGGTGGGCGTCCCTCGACGAGGGCCGCCGCCGCGAAGCGCTCGACATCGAACCCGGTGACTTCCTCTCCGAGGTCGTCGCCCTGGACCTCATGCTGTTCGGCGTGCACGTGCCCGACGTGGCCGTGGCGTGGGACGTGGACGGCGTGCTCGCGCGCATCACCGTGCACGTGCAGCCGGCGCTGCTCACGGAGTTCCTCGCCGGGGTGCGCGCCCTGCGCTGACCCGCGCCCCACCCGGGGACCGCGGCGCCCTACCCGGAGACGACGTAGAGCAGCCGGTCACCGGCGCGCAGTTCCCCCACCTCCGGGTCGCCGTAGCGGTGCGGGTGCCCGTCCCGCACGACGGCCAGCACCGGCACGTCGACGGACTCCGGCGAGCGGCCCACCTCGGCGGCCGTCACCCGCCGCTCGGCCAGGTCCAGCCCGGTGCCGAAGGAGACGAGGTCCTCGACGACGTCCACCGCGGCGGGGCTGTCGGTGGCCAGGCCCAGCAGCCGCCCGGCCGTCTCCGAGGAGACCACCACGGAGCTCGCCCCGCTCTCGCGCAGCAGCTCGGCGTGCTCGCCCTCGCGGGCCGCGGCGATCACGGCGACCTCGGGGTTCAGGCGGCGCACCGCCAGGGTGGCCAGGATCGCGGTGTCGTCGCGGTCCAGGGCCACCACGACCCGGGCGGCGCGGTCGATGAGCGCGGCCCGGAAGGTCGCCGAGCGGGTCGCGTCGCCGGTGATCGAGACGTACCCCTCCTCTGCAGCGTCCGCGGTGGCGCGCGGGTCGCTGTCGACGATCACCACCCGGCTGGCCGGGTGGCCGTGCAGCCGCAGCTGCCGCACGGCGCTGCGGCCCTTGGTGCCGTAGCCGAGGACGACGACGTGCTCACGCATGCGGGCCCTCCAGCGGGCGAGGCGGATCTCGGTGCGGGAGCGCTCGGTGAGCGCCTGGATGGTGGTGCCGACCAGGACGATGACGAAGAGGATCCGCATGGGCGTCACCACGACGGTGTTCAGCAGCCGCGCCCGTTCCGTGACCGGGACGATGTCCCCGTAGCCGGTCGTGGTGAGGGTGACGGTGGTGTAGTAGAGCGCGTCGAGGAGGGAGACCTCGCCGTCGAGGCTGTCGGAGTAGTCGCCGCGCTCGATCACGACCATGCCCCAGGCGACGAGCACGAGCACCAGCGCGATGCCGAGACGGCGGGCGATGGCGCGCAGCGGCGACGTCGGCCCCTTCCGGGACGACCCGAGCCTCACGTCCGGTCGGTGCACACCCCCTGCCTACCGCGGCGCGGGCCGCGGCGCTCGCCGGGGATCAGCGCCGGGCGTCCACCGCCGGCGTGCCGTGCGCCCAGCCGGCGGGGTCCAGGTCCTGCGGCGGTGCGGGGCGGCCGAACAGGTACCCCTGGGCGACGTCGCAGCCCATGGTGCGCAGCGCGTCGCGCTGGTGCGGGTGCTCCACGCCCTCGGCGACGACCGTCAGCCCCAGGGCGTGCGCCATGGAGACGATGGCGGCGAGGACGCGGGCGCCCCCGCGGGCGTCGTCGCGGGCGCTGCCGGCGGTGCCCCCGCGGGCCGGGACGAGGCGGCTCACGAACGAGCGGTCGACCTTCACCACGTCCACGGGCAGCGTCTGCAGGAGCGACAGGCTGGAGTAGCCGGTGCCGAAGTCGTCCAGGGCGATGCGCACCCCGGCGTCGCGCAGCCGCTGCAGGGTGTGGCGGGCGGTCGCGAGGTCCCGGACGACCGAGCTCTCGGTGATCTCCAGGCCGAGGGCGGTGCCGGGCAGGCCCTGGGCGGCCAGGGTCCCGGTGACGAGGTCGACGAACCCCCGCTCGGCGAGCTGGTGGGCGGAGACGTTGACCCACGCGGTGACGTGCCGGGCGGCGGGGTGCAGCGCGCGCCAGGCGGCGAGCTGCCGGCAGGCCCGGGTGAGCGCCAGGCGGCCCAGCTCCACGACGAGGCCGCCGGCCTCGGCGGCGGGGATGAAGCGCGCGGGCGGCACCGGGCCCGTGCCCGGGCGGGTCCAGCGCGCCAGCGCCTCCAGGCCCACGGTGCGGCCGGTGAGCAGGTCCACCTCCGGCTGGTAGTGCAGGTGCAGCTGGTCGGTGCGCATGGCCTCGCCCAGGGCCAGGGTGAGCTCCAGGTGGGCGGCGGCCCGCTCCTGCATGGCCGGCTCGAAGGTGCGCGCCCGCGCCCGCCCGTCCTGCTTGGCGGCGTGCATCGCCATGTCGGCGTCGCGCAGCAGGACGTCCAGGACGGCGCCGCTGAGGGCGGTGCTGGTGGCCCCGGTGCTGGCGGACAGGCGGATCAGGTTCCCGGGCAGGGCGACGGGCGCGGCGAAGCAGGCGCCCACCTCCTCGGCCACCGCCGGCAGCTGCGCGGGGTCCCGGTCGGGGAGCAGGAGGGTGAAGGCGTCGCCGGCGAAGCGGCACGCCAGGTCGCCGGGGCGCAGGACCGCCCGCAGCGCCTGCGCGGCGCCGCGCAGGTAGGCGTCGCCCGCGGCGTGCCCGAGGGAGTCGTTGACCGCTTTGAAGCGGTCCACGTCGCACAGCAGGGCGACGTGGGTGCGGCCCGGTCGCGGCGGGCGCAGCAGCGCCCCGGCCGCCGCGGTGAGGAAGGCGGTCCGGTTGAGCAGGCCGGTGACGGGGTCGCGGGTGGCCAGGCGGGTCAGCTCGCGCCGGGCGCGGTCGCGCTCGATCGCCACGCGGGTCAGGTGCCGGAAGGCCGCGATGGTGGCGTCCTCGGGGAGGCGCAGGTCCCCGGGGGTGCGCTGGTACAGCGCGAAGGTGCCCAGCACGGTCCCGTCCGCGTCCAGCACGGGCAGGGACGTGCACGCGGCCAGGCCGTGGGCGGCGGCCAGCTCGCGGTACGAGGCCCACAGGGGGTCGGTGGTGGTGTCGGTGACGGCGACCACCTCGCGGCGGTGCACCGCGGTGCCGCAGGAGCCGACCCCCTCGCCGGCCCGCAGGCCGTCGATGGCGGCCCGGTACGCCGCCGGCAGGCTCGGGCCCGCGCCGTCCCGCAGCGTGACCCCGTCGTCGTCGAGCAGCAGGACCGAGCACATCACGTGGGGGGCCAGCAGCTCCTCCACGCGCCGGGCCAGGAGGTCGAGGACCTGCCGCAGGGGCCGGCCGGAGGCGGTGGCCTCCAGGACCTCGTGCTGGGCGCGCTGCTCCAGGTCGCGCTGGCGCTGGGTCAGCAGTGCGCTGCCCTGCTCGGCGACGTCGGCGAGCACCTCCGCGGTGCGCGCGGGGGCGGCGCCGACCGGGACGCCCGTGACGCAGACGGCGCCGACGACGGCGCCGGTGGGGGAGCGCAGGGGCGCCCCGGCGTAGGAGACGGGGCCGCCGCGCCGGGCCAGCGGGTTGCCCGCGAAGCGGGGGTCGGTGGTGCAGTCGGCCACCACGAGGGCCTGCCCGCCGGCGACGACGTGCGCGCACGGCACGAACTCCTCGGGCAGCTCGACCTCCTCGGGGAGCTCGACCTGCGGGGCCGGGTCACCGCTGCTGCCGGCGAGCCGCAGCCTGCCGGGGGCCACCAGCGTCACGTGCCCCGTCGCCGCACCGGTGGCCGCGGCCGCCAGCCGGGCGAGGCGGTCGAAGTCGTCCGCGAGCGCCGGCAGCCGCTGCTCCACGTGCGCCAACGCCGCCAGGCGCTCGGGCGCGGCGACGGCGCGGCGCACGTCGTCGTCCTGCAGCACCCGTCCCCCTCCGCTCACCCGGGCCCCGGGCCCCGGCACCCACTATGACCGCAAGGCGCCCACGGCGTCCTGTCCGGCACGGGGCGCCAGCGCCCGGTCGGGGGACCCGCCGGGTCGGGGGGCTGGGTCAGTGGGGCGGGGTCAGGGCTGGCGGCGCTCGACGCGCCAGGCCGCCGCGTCGTCCAGGGCGGCGGGCGAGCCGTCGCGGCTGAGCAGGACGAGGCGGTCGTGCAGGCGGGAGGTGCGCCCCTGCCAGAACTCCACCTCCAGCGCCCGCACGAGGTACCCGCCCCAGTGCGGCGGGGCGGGCACGTCGGCGGGGGAGCCGGTGTCGGGGAAGCGCCGCCGCAGCTCGGCCTCGCGCTCGTGCAGCTCGCCGGCCGAGGCGATCGGGCGGGACTGCTCGCTGGCCCAGGCGCCGATGCGCGAGCCGTAGGGGCGGGAGGCGAAGTACGCCTCGGTCTCGGCGCGGGGCACGGTCTCGGCGGTGCCCCGCACGGCGACCTGCCGGTGGGTGCCGTGCCAGGCGAGCAGCAGCGCCACGCGCGGGTCGTGCGCGATCGCCAGCGCCTTGCGCGAGCGCTGGTTGGTGTAGAAGACGAACCCCCGGGCGTCGACGCCCTTGAGCAGCACCGTGCGGGAGGACACCCCCTCGGGCCCGGCCGTCGACAGGGTCATGGCGTTGGGCTCGGCCTCGCCGGCCTCCACGGCCGCGGAGTACCAGTCCTGGAACTGCGCCAGGGGGTGGGCGGCCAGGTCGGTCGCGTCGAACGAGCGCTCTCCGTAGTCGACGCGGCGCTGGGCGGGGTCCTCCACGCGGATCACCCTAGGGCGGCGGGGCTCCCGCGGTCCGGCGCGCCGGCGCGCTCGCGCTTCGGCCAGACGGTGTAGCTGACCGCCCACAGCAGGTCGACGGCGCAGACCACCCCCAGCACCGGGAGCACGTCGAGCAGGGCCCGGGTGCGCTCGGGGGCCCCGACGAGGGCGACCAGGCCGAGGACGATCCCGGCGGCGACCGCCGCCGCGAGCGCGGTGCGGGCGGCGTCGGCCCAGCAGGCCCGCGCGTACGCCCACCCGGTGGCTCTCACGGGGGCGGGGCCGCCGGCGAAGCGGTGCGCGAAGCGCACGTCGGCCCAGTGCACGAGCCGGTGCCCGTAGGCGAGGGAGACGCCGACGTAGGCGGCGGCCAGCCCGTGGTGCCAGGTGGCGACGGCGCCGCCGCGCAGGTGCACCGCGGTGGCGGCGAGCAGGACGAGGTCGAGCACGGGCGCCACGGCCAGCAGGGCCAGGCCGGCGCGCGGGGCGCGCAGCAGGTAGCGGGCGGTGAGGCCGGCGAGGACGGCGACCCAGAAACCCACCTCGCAGGCGGCGATGAGGGCGAGCACGGGAACCTCCGGAGCTTTTTGTTGACACGATCGTGCTAGCAAGCAAGTTAGCACGGGTGTGTACGATCCGGGAGTGCCGAAGCTCATCGACCACGCCGCCCGCGAGGTGCAGATCGCCGAGGCCGCCTGGCGCGTGGCCGTGCGCGACGGCGTGCGCGCCGTGTCCGTGCGCGCCGTGGCCGCCGAGGCCGGGCTGGCCACCGCGTCCCTGCGGCGCGCGTTCCCCACCCAGAACGCCCTGCTGGCCTACTGCCTGGAACTCGCCGGCCGGCGTGTCCGCGACCGCACCGCCGCGACCGCGGCGGGCCTGGCCCCGCGCGAGGGCGCCCGGGCCGTGCTGCGCCAGCTCCTGCCGCTGGACGCCGAGCGCCGCCTCGAGATGGAGGTGTTCCTGCTCATCGGCACCCTGGCGCTCACCGACGCCGACCTGCGCCCGGGCTACGACGCGGCCCACGCCGAGCTCGCCACCGGCTGCCGCCTCGTCCTGGCCGCCCTCGGTGAGGTGGGGGAGGTGCGCGCCGGGCTGGAGCCCGACCTGGAGGCGTCCCGCCTGCACGCCCTCGTCGACGGCCTCGCCCTGCACCTGCTGCGCCGGCCCGTCGGTGAGGACACCGCCTGGGCCGAGCGCGTCCTGGACGCCCACCTGGACTCCCTGCGCTGACGGCCCGGCCCACCCGCCCCGCCCTCCCGCCGGCCCCTCCGCCGGCCCCCTCCGCCGAGGTGCCGCCCGGGGGAGGGCGCCGTAGCGTGGCCGACCGTGGACGTGACGCAGAAGGCACGTGAGGTCGTCGCCTCGGCCGTGGGCGCCGCCGCGAAGGTCCTGCCGGGTTCGCGGCCCGGGGCCGAGCCGGCCCGGCAGACACTGACGATCGCCCGCCCCGCTGAGGAGGTGCTGGACGCCTGGCGCGACCCGCACGTGGTCTCCCGGCTGCTGGGCGACCTCGGTCGCGCAGAGGTCGACGGCGCCGGCCGCTGGACGTTCTCGCTGACGGTCGGCGCGGGCGCGGGCACGGGTGTGGCGGCGCGGCTCGCCGGCGGTGGGGGCGCGCTGGAGTTCCGCCGCGCCGGTGACGACGGTCCCGGTGACGACGGCGGTCCCGTCGGCACCGGTGCAGCCGTCGAGGACGCCGAGGACGACACCGAGAGCGGCCGCACGGGTGAGCGGCCCGGCGGCGCGCCCCTGCTGCGGGTGAGCACCCGCACGGCCCCGCGCGACCTCGGCACCGAGGTGACCTGCGAGGTCGCCCCGGAGCTCAGCGCGGGCGTCGGCGCCGTGCCGTTCACCCTGCTGTACCGGTTGCGGGCCCTGCTGTTGACGGGGGAGATCCCCACCCTGGGTCCCCAGCCCGCCGCCCGTGAGGAGGAACGCTGATGCGCGCGCTGGTGTGGAACGGCGTGAACGACCTGGCCGTGCAGGACGTCCGCGAGCCGGAGGTCCTCAACCCGCACGACGTCCTGCTCGACGTGACCCTGACCGTCACGTGCGGTTCGGACCTGCACTTCATCGACGGTTACCTGCCGGGCATGCGCGCCGGCGACGTGTTCGGCCACGAGTTCATGGGCGAGGTCGTCGCCGTGGGCCCGGAGGTGCGGCGGGTGCGCGTGGGCGACCGCGTCGTGGTGCCCTCGTTCATCGGCTGCGGCGAGTGCTTCTACTGCCGCCGCGACATGTGGTCGCTGTGCGACACCACGAACCCGAACGCTCCGCTGCAGCAGCCGGTCCTGGGCTACCCCAGCGGGGGCATCTACGGGTACACCCACCCCTTCGGCGGGTACGCCGGCTCGCACGCGGAGTTCATCCGGGTGCCGTTCGGCGACGTGAACTGCTTCACGGTGCCCGAGGGCGTCTCCGACGTGCAGGCGCTGTTCGCCTCCGACGCCGCCCCCACCGGCTTCATGGGGGCGGACTTCTGCGACATCACACCCGGGGACACCGTCGCGGTGTTCGGCGCCGGGGCCGTCGGGCTCATGGCCGCCGCCGGCGCGAAGCTCATGGGTGCCGAGCGGGTGATCGTCGTGGACCGGCTGCCCGAGCGGCTGGAGCTGGCGCGCACGCACCTGGGCGCGGAGACGATCGACTACTCCGACAGCGACAGCGTCCAGGAGGCGCTGCGCGAGAGCACCGGCGGGCGCGGCCCGGACGCCGTGGTCGAGGCCGTCGGGATGGAGGGGCACGGCACCGGCGTGCAGGAGGTCTACGACCGCGCCAAGCAGGCCCTGCGGATGGAGACCGACCGGGCCACCCCGCTGCGGGAGGCGATCCTGGCCTGCCGCAAGGGCGGGGTGCTCTCCGTCCTGGGCGTCTACGGCCTCACGGACAAGTTCCCCACGGGGCTCGTCCTGAACAAGGGCCTGACGATCCGCTCGGCGCAGCAGCACGGGCAGCGGTACGTGCCGCGCCTGCTGCAGCACATCGCCGACGGTGAGCTGGACACGGGTTTCCTGGCCACGCACGAGATGCCGCTGGAGGACGCCGTGCGCGGCTACGAGATGTTCAAGCACAAGCAGGACGGCTGCCTGCGGGCGGTCTTCCGCCCCTGAGCGTCCCCGGGACCCGAGGACCCGAGAACCCGAGAACCCGAAGAGGAGCACCATGAGCACCCAGCCCAGCCAGGAGCCCGGCAGCGCCGAGGCGGCCGAGTCCCCCACCGAGCCCGGCTACGGAAACGACACGGGGTTCGCCGAGGAGGCCGAGCAGGCCGACGAGACCAGCGGGCAGCAGCCCGGCGAGCACAGCGGGTCCTGAGCCCTGCCGCGGACCACGCACCGGCGGCCCCCGCCCCCCCCACCCGGGGCGGGGGGGCCCGGGGGGTCGGGGCCCGGGGCCCCCCGGGCCCTTACCCCCGGGGGGGGGCTGTTGGCATCAAGGCGGAAAAAGCCAAAAAAAC
>NZ_JBJLRI010000069.1:0-21341 GCF_050871405.1 Kineococcus esterisolvens | reverse complement strand
GCCCCACCCCCTGTGGGGGGTGGGGCCCTCGCCCGTGCAGCGCCCGGTGCGCCGTGGCCCGCGGGTCTCAGTCCTCCCGGACGAGCCAGACCGCGCCCAGCGGCGGCACCCGCAGCGCGGCGGACTGCTGCCGGCCGTTCCAGGCCGGCCCGTCGGCCACGATCGTGCCCGGGTTGACCACCCCGGAGCCGCCGAAGCGCTCGGCGTCGGTGTTCAAGAGCTCCTTCCAGCGGCCGGCGGAGGGCATGCCGATGCGGAAGTCCTCGTAGGGCCCGCCGGAGAAGTTCACCACCGCGACCAGGGAGCGGCCGTCGGTGGAGCGGCGCTCGAACGAGATGAGGTTGCGCTGGCTGTCGCCGCCGTCGATCCACTCGAAGCCCTCGGGCGAGAAGTCCTGCGACCACAGCTCCGGGTGCGCCGTGTAGAGGGTGTTGAGCTCCTTGACGAGCTGGTGCAGGCCCTTGTGCCAGGGGGTGTCCAGCAGCCACCAGTCCAGCGAGCGGGCCTCGGACCACTCGGCCTCCTGGCCCAGTTCGGCGCCCATGAACAGCAGCTGCTTGCCGGGGTGGGACCACATGTAGGCCAGGTAGGCGCGCACGTTGGCGAGCTGCTGCCAGCGGTCCCCGGGCATCTTGCGCAGCAGCGAGCCCTTGCCGTGCACGACCTCGTCGTGGGAGATGGGCAGGCAGAACTTCTCGCTGAAGGCGTACACGAGGCTGAACGTGAGCTCGCCGTGGTGGTACTGCCGGTGCACGGGGTCCTGCGAGACGTACTGCAGGGAGTCGTGCATCCAGCCCATGTTCCACTTCAGGCCGAAGCCGAGACCGCCCCCGCTGGTGGGCGCGGTGACGCCGGGGAAGGCGGTGGACTCCTCGGCGATCATCATGATGCCGGGGGTCCGCTTGTAGGCGGTGGCGTTGGCCTCCTGCAGGAAGCTGATGGCCTCGAGGTTCTCCCGGCCGCCGTACTGGTTGGGCAGCCACTGCCCCTCGGCCCGGGAGTAGTCCAGGTAGATCATCGAGGCCACGGCGTCCACGCGCAGGCCGTCGGCGTGGAACTCCTCCAGCCAGTACAGGCCGGACGCGACGAGGAAGTTGCGCACCTCGCTGCGGCCGAAGTCGAAGACGTACGTGCCCCAGTCCATCTGCTCGCCGCGGCGCGGGTCGGGGTGCTCGTACAGCGCCGTGCCGTCGAAGCGCGCCAGGGCGAACTCGTCCTTGGGGAAGTGCCCGGGCACCCAGTCGATGATGACGCCGATGCCGGCCTGGTGGAGACGGTCGATGAGGTACCGCAGCTCGTCGGGCGAACCCCACCGGGAGGTCGGCGCGAAGTAGGACGTCACCTGGTAGCCCCAGGAACCGCCGAAGGGGTGCTCCATGACCGGCAGGAACTCCACGTGGGTGAACCCGGCGTCGGAGACGTAGGAGACAAGCTCCTCGGCGAGCTCCTTGTACCCCAGGCCCTGCCGCCACGAGCCGAGGTGGACCTCGTAGACGGACACGGGGCCGGCGTGCGGGTCGCTCGCCGCCCGCCGCTCGAGCCACTGCGCGTCGCCCCACTCGTAGGTGGACTCGGCCACCACCGACGCCGTGGCAGGGGGCACCTCGGTGGCCTGCGCCATCGGGTCGGCCTTCTGCCGCCAGTGCCCGTCCTGCCCGAGGATCTCGAACTTGTAGCGCGAACCGGCGCCGACCCCGGGCACGAACAGCTCCCACACCCCGGAGGAGCCGAGCGAGCGCATCGAGTCCGTGCGCCCGTTCCAGTGGTTGTGGTCGCCCACGACGCGCACCGCACGGGCGTTCGGCGCCCACACCGCGAAGGAGGTGCCGTCCACCGGGCCCATCGGGCCCTCCCAGTGCCGCACGTGGGCGCCCAGGACGTCCCACAGCTGCTCGTGGCGGCCCTCGCCGATCAGGTGCAGGTCGACCTCACCGACGGTGGGCAGGAACCGGTAGGCGTCGTCGACCACCTGCGGTTCGGCTCCGGGGTAGGTGACCTCCAGGCGGTAGTCGCCGATCTCGCCGCCGGGGAGCACGCCGGCCCACACGCCGTCGTGCTCGTGGACCAGGCCGACGCGGCCGCCGTCGGCGGTCAGCACGGTGACGGCGGAGGCGAACGGCTTCAGGGCGCGGTAGGTGATGCCGCCCTCGTGCGGGTGCGCGCCGAGCACCGAGTGCGGCGACCAGTGCGACCCGGTGGCGACCTTGGCCAGGTCGTCGGCGTCCACGGGGCGGGGGGTGGCAGCTTCGCTCGACATGGGCTCCAGTCTCCGGTCGATGGGGGTGCTCCGCGCGTCGGCGCGGCAGGCACCTGCTGTTCAGGACGTCAGGCGCTCCACCGCGCTCAGCGGGATGTGCGCCCAGTCGGGACGGTTGCGGACCTCGTAGACGACCTCGTACAGGGCCTTGTCCAGCTCCAGGGCGGCCAGGAGGGTGGCCGCCGCCGAACCGGGTTCGCGGGGGTCGACGCCGGTGCCGGCGGCGTAGGCGGCGAGGAACGCCTCGCGGCAGCGCGCCGCCCACCGGCCCGCGGCCTCGGTGCCGGCGCTCCCGGCACCGCTGGCGGCCGCGTAGTCGAAGGACCGCAGCATCCCGGCCACGTCGCGCAGCGCCAGGTCGGGGAGGCTGCGCTCGGCCAGCGGGCGCAGCGGCTCACCCTCGAAGTCCAGCAGCACCCAGCCGCGCTCGGCCGAGCGCAGCACCTGGCCCAGGTGGTAGTCCCCGTGCACGCGCTGCAGGTCCGGTGCGCCGCTGACGCGGCGCACCGCCTCGACCCGCTCGGTCGCCGCCCGCGAGAGCTCGCGCAGTCGCGGGACCGCGGTGCACGCCCACGCCACGCGGGCGGCCAGGCCGTCGGCGACCGCGCTCAGGCGCTCGGGGGTGGCCGGCTCGGTGGGCATCTCGCGGGCCAGGACGGCGTGGACCTCGGCGGTGGCGGCGCCCAGTTCACCGGCCTCCGCGCTGAAGTCGCGCCCCTGCTCCACCGCGGCGGTGGCGACCCGCCAGGCGTCCTGGGAGCCGGCGAGGAACTCCGTCAGGTGCGCCACGTGGCCGTGCGCGGTGCTGCCGTCCGGCGCGGTCCACTGCCCGTCCACCCAGCCGGCGGGGCGGGGGACCCGCTCGCAGCCGGCGGTGGCCAGCGCGGTCTGCACGACCACGTCGGGGTTGTCTCCGGCGCTGAGGACGCGGAACACCTTGGCGATCAGGGGCGACTGCTGCGAGCCCCGGGGTGCGGAGACCACGATCGAGGTGTTCGACTGCTCTCCGCCCAGGACCTTCGTGCTCGCGCCGGCAGGCACGGGCAGCCCGCCGTCGGCGCTGGTGCCGTGCACGCCGAAGGAGGGTGAGCCGGCGCCCTCCTCGGCGGCCACGAGGGTCAGCAGCGCCCGGGTGAACGTGGGGTCGTGCGGGCCGTCGTAGACCCACGCCTCGGCGCCGTCGACGTCGGGCAGGTGCCCCACGAGCGCCGCGGCGAGGGAGTCGTCGGGGGCGTGCCGCACGGTGATCGGGACGGCGTAGACGGTGTCGGCCGCCTCCTCGTCGTGGCCGGTGCGCACGGTGAACGCGACGAGCTGCGCCACACCGCCCTCGTCCAGCGGGGTGCGCTCCAGCCGCCGCAGTTGCACCGCGGCGCCCTTGTGCGCGAACCAGCGCTGCCGCGGCGCCCACTCCAGCAGCAGCTGCGCCAGGGCGGCGTCCGAGGCGGGGTCCGTGCTCACGGGTCCGGTCACGAGCCGCCTCCGAGCTTCAGCCAGTAGAAACCGCGCGGCCCGAGGGTGACCGTCAGGCCCCCCTCGGCGTCCACGTCGGGGAACGCCGCGCCGCCGAACAGGTCGCGCACCGCCGCACCGGTCTGTCCGGGCATGCGCAGGACCGCCGACTGCGCGTGGTCGGAGAGGTTGTTGACGCACAGGATCGTCTCCCCCTCCTGCTCCTGCGTGGGTTCCAGCACCCGCAGGTACGCCAGCACGGCGTCGTTGCTGCAGTAGCCCTCGTCGGGGCGCAGCGGGGCGGCACCGACCGCGGCCTCCAGCGAGGCGTCCGCGGGGCTGAGCCCCTCCTCGGTGGTCTCCGGGTGCCGCGGGGTCAGCGGCACGTAGCGGCCCAGCCCGAAGGCGGGGTGCGCCCGGCGCACGGCGAGGACGTTGCGCACCCAGTGCAGCAGCGAGCTGGACGTCGCCAGCTGCGCCTCCACGTTGACCGCCTGGTAGTTGTAGACCAGCGACTGGATGGTCGGCAGGTACAGCTTGCCGGGGTCGGCGGAGGAGAAGCCGGCGTTGCGGTCGGGGGTCCACTGCATCGGCGTGCGCACCGCGTCGCGGTCGTCGAGCCAGATGTTGTCGCCCATGCCGATCTCGTCGCCGTAGTAGAGGCACGGGCTGCCCGGCAGGGACAGCACCATCGCGTGGATCAGCTCGATCTCGGGGCGGGAGTTGTCCAGCAGCGGCGCCAGGCGGCGGCGGATGCCGATGTTGGCGCGCATGCGCGGGTCCGGGGCGTACCAGCCGTACATGGCGGCGCGCTCCTCGGTGGTGACCATCTCGAGGGTCAGCTCGTCGTGGTTGCGAAGGAACGTGCCCCACTGGCCGCTGGAGACGGGGATCTCCGGCGTCGCGGACAGGATGTCGATGATCGGCGTGGCCTTGCCCTCGCGCATGGCGTAGTACAGGCGCGGCATGACCGGGAAGTGGAAGCACATGTGGCACTCCGGCTCCTCCTCGGTGCCGAAGTACTCCACCACGTCGAAGGGCCACTGGTTGGCCTCGGCCAGCAGCACCCGGCCGGGGTACTCGTCGTCGACCATCTTCCGCAACCGCTTGAGGAACTGGTGGGTGGCCGGCAGGTTCTCGCCGTTGGTCCCCTCCTCCTCGTACAGGTAGGGGACCGCGTCCAGGCGGAAGCCGTCGATCCCCATGTCCATCCAGAAGCGGACGGTGTCGAACATCGCCTCCTCGACGGCCGGGTTGTCGAAGTTCAGGTCCGGCTGGTGGCTGAAGAAGCGGTGCCAGAAGAACTGCCGGCGCACCGGGTCGAAGGTCCAGTTCGAGGTCTCGGTGTCGACGAAGATGATGCGCGCGTCGGCGTACTTCTCGTCGGTGTCGCTCCAGACGTAGAAGTCCCCGTAGGGACCGTCGGGGTCGGACCGGCTGGCTTGGAACCACGGGTGCTGGTCGCTGGTGTGGTTCATCACCAGGTCGATGATGATGCGGATGCCGCGCTGGTGGGCCTCCTGCACGAGGCGCTGGAAGTCCGGCAGGGTCCCGAACTCCGGCAGCACCGCGTTGTAGTCGGCGATGTCGTACCCGCCGTCGCGCAGCGGGGAGGCGAAGAACGGCGGCAGCCAGAGGCAGTCGACACCGAGCCACTGCAGGTAGTCCAGCCGGTCGGTCAGGCCGGAGAAGTCCCCGGTGCCCGAGCCGTTGGAGTCGGAGAAGGCGCGGACCAGCGCCTCGTAGAAGACCGCGGTCTTGTACCACTGCGGGTCGTTCTTCAGCCCCGGCCCGGCGATGTGGAGGTTCTCCACGTCAGCCCCCCGCCCCGTGCGGCATCACGCGGAAGACGTGGGCGGGCTCGACGTACGGGTCCAGGCGCACGTAGTCGTGCTCGCCCCACTCGTAGGTGGCCCCGGTCAGCTCGTCGCGGACCGTGAAGCGTTCCCACCACTGCCGGCCCAGGGCCGCCATGTCCAGGTGGACGGTCGTCTCGCGGACGGCGTGCGGGTCCAGGTTGACCACCACGAGGACGAGGTCCTCGGTGCCGTCCGGGTCGACGCGCCGCCGGGAGAAGGCCAGGACGTTCTCGTCGTCGCAGGGGTGGAAGGTGGTGCCGCGCAGCTCCTGCAGGGCCGGGTGCGCCCGGCGCACCTCGTTCAGCCGCTTCAGGTACGGTGCCAGGCTCCAGCCCTCGCGCTCGGCGCGCTCCCAGTCGCGCGGGCGGAACTGGTACTTCTCGTTGTCCAGCTGCTCCTCGGCACCCGGCCTGGCGGCGTGCTCGACGAGCTCGTAGCCGGAGTAGATGCCCCACGAGGGGCTCAGCAGTGCGGCCAGCACCGCCCGCAGCTTGAACACCGGCGGGCCGCCGTACTGCATGGTGGGGGTGAGGATGTCGTGGGTCGTCGGCCAGAAGCTGGGCCGCATGTAGTGCGCGGACTCGGTGGTGAGCTGCTCGAGGTACTCGCGGATCTCCCAGCCGGCGTTGCGCCAGGCGAAGTAGGAGTACGACTGCTGGAATCCGACCTTGGCCAGGGTGTGCATCATCGCGGGCCTGGTGAATGCCTCCGACAGCCACACCACCTCGGGGTGCTCACTGGCCACCTCGGCGATGAGCCACTCCCAGAACTCCACCGGCTTGGTGTGCGGGTTGTCCACCCGGAAGCACGTCACGCCGTGCGAGATCCACACGTCCACGACCCGCTTGACCTCGGCGTAGATGCCCTCGGGGTCGTTGTCGAAGTTCAGCGGGTAGATGTCCTGGTACTTCTTCGGCGGGTTCTCCGCGTAGGCGATGGTGCCGTCGGCGCGGGTGGTGAACCACTCCGGGTGCTCGGTGACCCACGGGTGGTCGGGGGAGCACTGCAGCGCCAGGTCCAGGGCCACCTCCAGCCCCAGCTCCTTCGCCCGGGCCACGAAGTGGTCGAAGTCCTCGAAGGTCCCCAGCTCGGGGTGCAGGGCGTCGTGGCCGCCCTCGGCGGCACCGATGGCGTACGGCGAGCCGGGGTCGCCGGGGCCGGCCGTCAGCGAGTTGTTCGGGCCCTTGCGGTTGGTGACCCCGATGGGGTGCACGGGGGTGAGGTAGGCGATGTCGAAGCCCATCTCGGCGATCGCCGGCAACCGCTCGGCCGCCGTGCGGAAGGTGCCGGACACCCACCGGCCCGCCTCCTCGTCGAAGTGCGCGCCCTCCGAGCGGGGGAAGAACTCGTACCAGCTGCTGAAGGCGGCCAGGCGCCGCTCCACCCGCAGCGGGTACGTGGGCGAGGGCGAGACCATCTCGCGCAGCGGCAGCCGGTCCAGGGCCTCGCGCACCGGCGCGGCGGTGCCGGCGGCCAGCCGCTCGGCGTCGCCCAGCGAGGTGTCGCGCAGCCGGCCCACGGCGGCGCGCAGCACCTGCGCGCCCTCCTCGTCGCGGCCGGGCAGGCCGGCGGCGCGCTCCAGCAGCCGGGCGCCCTCCTCCAGCATGAGCGCGACGTCCACCCCGGCGCCGACCTTGATGGTGGCGTCGTGGTCCCAGGTGCCGTACGGGTCGGACCAGCCGTCCACCCGCACCCCCCAGTCGCCCGTGGCGTCCGGGGCCAGCACGGCCGCGTACCGGTCGGTGCCGGCGTCCGTCAGGGTCATGCGGGCGCTGGGGCCGTCCGTGCCGTCGGGGCGCACCAGCACGGCCGTGGCGGCCACCGCGTCGTGACCCTCGCGGAACACCGTGGCCGTCACCGGCACCAGCTCCCCGACCACGGCCTTGGAGGGCCAGCGCCCCGCGTCCACGGCGGGCGAGACGTCGAGGACGGGGATGCGCCCCACCACCGGGCGGGTGCTCCCCCCGGCCGGCGTCGTGGGCACCGCGGGGGAGCCCGGGCGCTGCGTCGTGGCGGCACCGGTCCCGCGCGTCGTCGGCTGCTCTTCCGTCGTCACGTGCGGCAACCTACCGACGGTGGGCGGAGGTGTCGCGCGGGAACGTGCGGGCCCCGCGCCGCCGCCGGGGCGTTCGCGGCGCCCGGCGCGCTGACCTGTCGGGCGGGTGCCCGCGCGGCTACTGTCGCTGCTCGTGAGAGCCATCCGACGCTTCACCGTCCGCACCGTGCTCCCCGCCCCGCTGGCCCCGCTGGGGGAGCTGGCCAGCAACCTGCGCTGGTCCTGGCACGAGCCCACGCGCGACCTGTTCGAGTCGATGGACCCCGCCGCCTGGATCTCCGTGCACCGCGAACCCGGTGCGCTGCTGGGCGCGCTGAGCACGGAGCGGCTGGAGGCCCTCGCCGCCGACGCCGCCTTCGTGCGGCGGGTGGAGGCGGCCGCCGCCGACCTGCGCTCCTACCTCTCGCGCCCCGGCTGGTACGCCTCGCTGGGGGCGGACGCGCCCCGCTCGGTGGCGTACTTCTCCATGGAGTTCGGGATCACCGGGGCCCTGCCGCAGTACTCCGGCGGCCTGGGCATCCTGGCCGGGGACCACCTGAAGTCGGCCAGCGACCTGGCCGTCCCGATCGTGGGCGTGGGGCTGTTCTACGCCACGGGTTACTTCAAGCAGTCCCTGTCGCGCGACGGGTGGCAGCAGGAGACGTACCCGGTGCTGGACCCCGACGGCCTGCCGCTGGCGCTGCTGCGCGAGGACGACGGCACCCCGGCGAAGGTGCACGTGGACCTGCCCGGCGGCCGCCGACTGTCCGCCCAGGTGTGGAAGGCGCAGGTCGGGCGCGTGCCGCTGCTGCTGATGGACTCCGACGTGGAGGAGAACGACGACGCCGCGCGCTCGGTCACCGACCGCCTGTACGGCGGTGGCGGCGAGCACCGGTTGCAGCAGGAGCTGCTGTGCGGCGTCGGCGGGGTCCGCGCGCTGCGCCTGTGGTCGCGCCTGAGCGGAGCGCCGGAACCGGAGGTGTACCACACCAACGAGGGGCACGCCGGTTTCCTCGGTGTGGAGCGCATCCGCGAGCACGTCGAGCGGGGCCTGGGGTTCGACGAGGCGCTGGAGGCGGTGCGCGCCGCCACGGTGTTCACCACGCACACGCCCGTGCCCGCCGGCATCGACCGCTTCGGCCGGGACCAGATCGAGCTGTACTTCGGGCCCGGCAACCCGCTGCCGGGCGTGCCCGTCGAGCGGATCCTCGCGCTGGGTGCGGAGGACTACGACGGCGGGGACCCCGGCGTGTTCAACATGGCCGTCATGGGGCTGCGGCTCGCCCAGCGCGCCAACGGGGTCTCGAAGCTGCACGGCGCCGTCAGCCGCGGCATGTTCGACGGGCTGTGGCCGGGTTTCGACGCACCCGAGGTGCCGATCTCCTCCATCACCAACGGCGTGCACGCGCCCACCTGGGTGGCGCCGGAGGTCCTGCGCATGGGCGAGCAGTACATCGGCCCGGCGCTGACCCGCGAGGCCCAGGGCTTCGAGAAGGTCGACCAGGTCCCCGACGAGGAGATCTGGCGCACCCGCCGCGTCCTGCGCGGCCGGCTGGTGGAGGACGCCCGCCGCCGCCTGCGGCTCTCCTGGCTGCAGCGCGGGGCCAGCGAGGCGGAGCTGGCCTGGACCCGGGAGGTCCTGGACCCCGACGTGCTGACCATCGGGTTCGCCCGGCGCGTGCCCACCTACAAGCGGCTGACGCTGATGCTGCGCGACCCCGAGCGGCTGCGCTCACTGCTGCTGCACCCGCAGCGACCCGTGCAGCTGGTCATCGCGGGCAAGTCCCACCCCGCCGACGAGACGGGCAAGCGCCTCATCCAGCAGATGGTCCACTTCGCCGACGACCCGGCGGTGCGCCACCGCATCGTGTTCCTGCCCAACTACGACATCACGATGGCGCTCTCGCTGTACCCCGGCTGCGACGTGTGGCTGAACAACCCGCTGCGCCCGTTCGAGGCGTGCGGCACCTCCGGCATGAAGGCCGCCCTCAACGGCGGGCTGAACCTG
This sequence comes from Kineococcus esterisolvens, assembly GCF_050871405.1. Taxonomy (NCBI): domain Bacteria; kingdom Bacillati; phylum Actinomycetota; class Actinomycetes; order Kineosporiales; family Kineosporiaceae; genus Kineococcus; species Kineococcus esterisolvens. The sequence continues at coordinate 11,730 of NZ_JBJLRI010000069.1, read as the reverse complement.
TCGATCCTCGACGGCTGGTGGGACGAGTGGTACGACGGCGGCAACGGCTGGGCGATCCCCACCGCCGACGGCGTCGACGACCCCGACCGGCGCGACGACCTGGAGGCCGCGGCCCTGTACGACCTGGTGGAGAACTCCGTCGCCGCGCGGTTCTACGACCGCGACGAGCGCGGCCTGCCGTCCCGCTGGCTGGAAATGGTGCGCCACACCCTGGCCTCCCTGGGCCCGAAGGTCCTCGCCAGCCGCATGGTCAGCGACTACGTGCGGCAGCTGTACGTGCCGGCGGCCCTGGCGGGCCGGGCGGCCACCGCCTCGGGCGCGGCGGCCGCGAAGGACCTGGCCCGGTGGAAGGGCCGGGTGCGCGGGGCCTGGGACCAGGTGCGGGTGGACCACGTGGAGTCCTCCGGGGTGGGCGACTCCGCGCAGGTCGGCGACCTGCTGCACGTGCGCGGTTTCGTCTCGCTCGGGTCCCTCACCCCCGACGACGTCGAGGTGCAGGTCGTGCACGGCCGGGTGAGCGAGTCCGACGAGCTGAGCCCCTCGGGAGTGCTGCCGCTGCGGCACGCCGAGGACTTCGGCGACGGCAGGCACCGCTACGAGGGCGAGGTCGCGCTGCGGCAGACCGGCCCGTTCGGCTACACCGTCCGGGTCCTGCCCAAGCACGCCGGGCTGGCCACGCCCGCCGAGCTGGGGCTGGTGGCGAACGCGTGAGGCGTGCCCGGGCCGGCCGGGCGCGCCTCAGGCGGGAGCGGCGAGCCAGGCGTCGATCCGGGCGAGGTGCTGCTGCGCGAACCCCGACGGCGCCGCGGAACCCTCCAGGGACGCACGGGCCACGTCGGCGAGCTGCTCGTCGGACAGGGCCAGGGCGGTGCGCGCCGTCTCGTACTCCTCCAGCAGCCCGGGGCCGAACAGCAGCGGGTCGTCGCCGTTGATCGAGCACCGCACGCCCGCCTCGAGCAGCGCGGGCAGCGGGTGCCGGCCGATCTCGGGCACCACGGCCAGCTCGACGTTGGACGTGGGGCACACGTCCAGCACGACGCCTTCGGCGGCCAGGCGCGCCACCAGCTCCGGGTCCTCCACGGCGCGCACCCCGTGCTGCACGCGCCGGGCACCGAGCCGGTCCAGCGCGTCGCGCACGCTCTCGGGTCCCAGGAGCTCCCCGGCGTGCGGCGTGCTCGCCAGTCCCGCCTCGCGGGCGATCGCGAACGCCCGCTCGAAGGGGGCCGGCGGGAACAGCGACTCGTCCGCGGCCAGCCCGAAGGACACGACCCCGCGCCCGGCGTACCCGGCCGCCAGGCGGGCCAGGTCCTCGGCGACCGGCGGCGGCTCGTGGCGCAGCGCCACCGCCATCAGCCCGAAGCCCACCCCCAGCCGGTCCGCCTCGCGGCGCCCCTCGTCCAGCACCAGCTCGAGGACCTCGGCGGGGGTGCCGAGCGCCGGGGCGTAGGGCACCGGGTTGGCCTGCACCTCCACCCACACGGCGCCGTCGCGAGCGGCGTCCTGCACGACCTCGCGCACCAGGCGGCCCAGCTGCTCGCGGGTGCGCACCAGCAGGCGGGCGCCGTCGTACATCCGCACGAACTCCGCGAAGGACGCGAACCCCCGCACCGGCGGGACGGGCACGCCCGCCTCCGCGGCGAGCTCGGCGAGGGTGGCCGGGCGCATGGCGCCCTCCAGGTGCAGGTGCAGGTGCGCCTTCGGCAGGGTGGTGAGGTCGCGCACGGGTGGGCTCTCCCGGGTCGGGTCGGGTGCGGGGCGGGGGTGGGGTTCTGCGGTGGGTAGCCTGCCGCGGTGGGTCACGGCGAGCGGGAGCGGCTGCTGGGCCTGGTCGCCGCGCACGTGCTGGAGCACGGTGTGACCTCCCTGACGCTGCGCGGCCTGGCCGGCGCCACCGGTTCCAACAACCGGATGCTGTTGTACTACTTCGGCAGCAAGGAGGCGCTGGTCGGCGAGGCGCTGCGGGTCGTGGGCGAGGAGCGGTTCCCCGTCTTCGCCACCGCCTGGGCCGCGCTCGAACGCGGTGACGGGCCGCTGCGCGAGGACCTGCACCGGACGTGGTCGGCGATCGCGGCGCCGGGCAACGTGCCCTTCCTGCGGCTGTTCTTCGAGGTGTTCGGCCAGGCGGCGCGCGGCGACGAGCGGTGGGCCGGCGTGCTCGGCGACATCGGGGACTGGCAGCGCCCGGCTGCCGCGCGCTTCGCGCGCGAGGGACTGCCACCGGCGGCGGCGCGGGCGCGCGCCACCGAGCTCGTCGCGCTGTGGCGCGGGCTGCAGATGACGCTGCTCATCACCGGCGACCGCGACGCGGTGGACGCGGTGCAGCGCCAGGCGCTGGAGGCCTTCTGCGACCGCCTCGGCTGACCGGCCGTCCCGCGGCCGCCCGTGCGCACGCGCATCACCGCGTCGCCACGAGGCCGGCGGCGAGCCCCGCGCCGGGGTGGTCGGCAGCCAGCCGCGGTGAGGTCGCCCCCAGCCGCTCGCGCAGGGTGCCGCTCCCGGTGGGGCGGTCCTCCTCGCGCGGCAACCGGCCGCGGCGGCGCAGCTCGGGCACGACCAGCTCGCAGAACAGCTCGTGGTCGCCGGGGGAGAAGATCGCCTCCAGCAGGAACCCGTCGACGCCCGTGGTCTCCACCAGGTCCTCGAGCTGGTCGGCCACCTCGAGCGGGTCACCCACCACCGTGAAGCCGCGGGTGCCCCGCCCGCGCAGCTCGGCCAGCACCTCCCGCACCAAGGGGGTGCTGCCGTCGGGCCGGCGGAAGCGGTCGATGTTGCTCTGGCCCATCTGCCCGACGCGGGGGTCGCCCGTGCGGGCCAGCGCCTCGGCGAGCGGCACGTCCTGCGGCAGGGCGAGCAGGTCGATCCCGGTGTTGCCGGCGTAGATCACGGAGGCGACCTCGTCGGTCTGCATCCGCTCGAACTCGGCCCGGCGTTCGCGGGCGAGCTCGCCCGTGGCGGCCACGGTCACCGTGGCACCGACCAGGACCTTCAGCGAACGGGGGTCGCGGCCGTGGGCGGCTGCCCGGCCGCGCAGGTCGGCGACGTTGGCGGCGGCGTGCCCCGGCGTGGTGCCCTGCAGGAACACGCACTCGGCGGTGCTCGCGGCGAACTCGCGGCCGGCCGCCGAGGTGCCGGCCTGGAAGAGCACGGGCGTGCGCTGCGGTGAGGGCGGCACGGTGAAGTAGCCCGAGGAGCGGAAGTGGGTGCCGGCGTGCTCCACGCGGTGCAGGCGACCGGGGTCCGCGTAGACGCCCGCCGCGGTGTCCTCGACCAGCGCGCCGTCCTCCCAGCAACCCTCCCACAGCTTCATGCACAGCTCGACGTGCTCGCGCGCGATCTCGTAGCGCACGTCGTGCGGGGTCATCTCCCGGTGGCCGAACAGCGCCGCCACCGCGTCCTGGGAGGCGCCGGTGACGATGTTCCAGCCGATGCGGCCACCGGTGAGGTGGTCCAGCGTGCCGAAGCGCCGGGCCATCGCCACCGGGTGGTCGACGCCGGTGGAGGCGGTCACGACGAGACCGATGCGTGAGGTGGCGTGGGCCAGCACGGGGACGAGCAGCATCGGGTCCAGCCCGGAGAAGTTCAGGCCGCCGCGGGCCGCGGCGGGCGGCAGGTCGCCGTCGACGGTGGGGTAGCCGTACCCGTCGGCGAAGAACAGGAAGTCGAACCCGGCGTCCTCCAGCAGGCGGGCCACACCGATCCAGTGGTCGACCTCGCGGTGGTGCACCGAGGCGCTGAACGGGTGCGACCAGCTCAGCGTGCCGCCCACCTGGGGGGCGGCCACCTCGAACACTCCCAGGTGCATCCTGCGCACGACGTTCTCCTCGCTGCCGTTGAACCGGGTGGTTCACATGGAAGCGCACGCAGGTTTCCGTGGTGTTTCAGGGCACCGGGCGACGCGGTCGTCGTCGCTCCGGGTGTTCCGCAACGTGCCGTTAACACCGTCGTGACACCCGGGCCGCGGACGGGTGCTTCAGTACGACCTCCGGCACGTCGGCGCCCGACGGCGCCCCGCCGGCGAGTTCCCGACCGCGTTCCCCGCTGCGTCCTGCCGCGACGCCGCGCCGGCCGCCACCCCGACACCACGGAGCAGCCATGACCGATCCCACCCGCCGTCCGCGCTCCCCGCGCCACCCGGCCCGCTCGCGCCGGACCTTCCTGCGCGGCACCGGCCTGGGGGTGCTCGGCGCCGCCGGGTTCGCATCCCTGGCGGCCTGCGGGTCCGAGGAGACCTCCAGCGCAGCGGGAGCGACCTCCGGCGGCTTCGGGGAGATCTCCGTGCAGCTGTCCTGGATCAAGAACATCGAGTTCGCGGGGGAGTACTTCGCGGACGCGAAGGGCTACTTCAGCGATGCCGGCTTCTCGAAGGTCGACCTCCTGGCCGGCGGCGCGGCGGGCACGGCGGCGGAAGCCATGGTCCTGTCCCGCCGGGCCACGGTCGGGCTGTCCTCGCCGACGCTCACCGGCCCGGCGATCGTCAACGAGGACGCGCCGCTGAAGATCATCGGGACGACCTTCCAGAAGAACCCGTTCTGCCTGGTCTCGGTCGAGGAGAAGACCCCGGTGCGCTCCGTCGCCGACCTGGCCGGCAAGCGCCTGGGCATCCAGACCGGCGGCAACGAGCAGATCTTCGACGGGTTCTGCAAGGCCAACGGCGTCGACACCTCCTCCTTCACGGTCGTGCCCGTGCAGTACGACCCCTCGGTCGTGGAGACCGGCGAGGTGGACGCCTTCATGAGCTACCTCACCAACGAGCCCATCCTGCTCGCCGGCCGAGGGCTGACCCCCGTCACCCTGGGGTTCGCCGACAACGGCCTGCCCGTCGTCGGCGAGACGTTCACCGTGCTGCAGAGCACCATCGACGAGCAGCGCGACATGCTCAAGGCGTTCCTCAAGGCGGAGGTCCAGGGCTGGAACGACGCCGTGGCCGATCCCGTCGAGTCGGCCCGGCTCGCCGTCGAGGTCTACGGCGCCGACCAGGGCCTGGAGCTGGAGGAGCAGGTCCAGGAGGCGGAGGCGCAGAACCTCCTCGTCGTCACCGACGACACGAGGGCCAACGGGCTCTTCACGATGACCGACGCGCTCGTCCAGGAGAACGTCGACGCCCTGGCCCTCATGGGCACTGAGATCACCGCCGAGCAGCTGTTCGACCTGAGCCTGCTGGCCGAGGTCTACGAGGAGAACCCGGACCTCATCACCGGCTGAACCACCGGCCGACCCCGCCCCCCGCCCCGGTGGGCCGGGCCGGCCCCCCGCTCCCGCACCCCCAGGCCGTTCCGAGAGAGGTCCCCGCGTGCACCAGGACACCACCGCAGCGCCGCCCGCAGCCCGCGCACCGTCGGCGACCACGGACCCGGTGCACCAGCCGGCCGCCGCCACCGGGTTCAACCTGCAGGGCTTGCGCAAGCAGTTCACGCTGGGACGCAAGAGCGTGCTCGCGCTGGACGAGACGTCGCTGGGCACCCGCAAGGACGCCTTCCTGTCCCTGCTGGGGCCCTCCGGGTGCGGGAAGTCGACGATCCTGCGCATCCTGGCCGGCCTGGAGACGCCGACCGGGGGAACGGCCCTCGTCAACGGCATGACGACCAGGGAGCTGCAGCGCGGGCACGAGCTGGGCATCGCCTTCCAGGACTCCGCGCTGCTGCCGTGGCGAACCGTGGCGAGCAACGTCCGCCTGCCGCTGGAGGTCGCGGGCGTCACGCCCGACAAGGGCCTGATCGACGACCTCATCGGCCTCGTCGGGCTGCGCGGCTTCGAGAAGGCCAAACCGGCGCAGCTGTCCGGCGGGATGCGCCAGCGCGTCTCGATCGCGCGCTGCCTGGTGGTCCAGCCCAGCGTCATGCTGCTCGACGAGCCGTTCGGCGCCCTGGACGACATGACGCGCCAGCGGCTCAACGTGGAACTGCTGCGCATCTGGACGGAGAAGCCCGCCACCACGCTCATGGTCACCCACGGGATCGCCGAGGCGGTGTTCCTCTCCGACGTCGTCGCCGTCATGAGCCCGCGGCCCGGGCGCGTGGTGGAGGTCGTCGAGATCGACCTGCCTCGACCGCGAACCCCCGACATGATGCGCACCCCGGAGTTCCACGCCCACCACGACCGCCTCTCGGAGATCCTCTTCGGCGGCGGCGTCCCGGCGCAGGCCGAGCAGGGGCAGCGCTGATGGCGGCCGGCGCCCCTTCGCCCGCCGCCCCGGCCCCCGAGCGCGTCGCTCGCAGCCGGCAGGACCTGCCGCCGTGGGCCGGCGGGCTCGTCGGTGCCCTGCTCGTCCTCCTCGCCTGGACCGTGCTGGCGCTGACGGTGTTCTCCTCGGCCGGCAACGTCCCGACGCCGTGGGCGGTCGTGCAGCAGCTCGCCGCGGACGGCACCGGGCTCTACTGGGCCAACGTGTCGATCACGACGTGGTCGGCGCTGCAGGGTTACCTCTGGGGCAACCTCGTGGCGATCGCCCTGGCCGTCGCGGTGCTGCTCGTGCCGCCGCTGGAGGGTGCCGCCACCCAGGTCGCGGTGCTCACGTACTGCGTCCCGCTCACCGCCATCGGCCCCATCGTCCTCATCGTCTCCCCGCCCGGCTCGCGCATCACGTCCGTGTTCCTCGCCGCCCTCAGCGTCGTGTTCACGTCGGTGGTCGGCTGCCTGCTGGGGCTGCGCGCCGCGGACCGCACGGCCCTGGACGTCGTGCGCGCCTACGGCGGCTCGCGATGGACGGCGCTCGTGAAGGTGCGCCTGATCGCCGCGCTGCCCAGCGTGTTCGCCGCCCTCAAGCTCGCCGCGCCCGCGGCGTTCCTCGGCGCGGTGCTGGGGGAGTACTTCGGCGGCGTCGACTCCGGGCTCGGCATCCTCATCACCGCTGCGCAGACGAACCTGCGCTACGCCCAGCTGTGGGCCCTGGCCCTGATGTCCGGTGCGGTCGCCGGCGCCGGGTACCTGCTCGTCGGCGTGCTGGCGCGGCTGCTCACGCCCTGGTCCTCCACCGGCGAGCGCGAGGGGGGGATCTCCCGATGACCACCGGGACCACCGGCGGTTCCGGCGCCGGCGCCACCGGCGGACCCCGGCCCGCCGTCCGCACCGACGCCCTGGAAGCGCGCAGCGGCGCTTCCGTGGCCGCGTCCGTCCTCGAGCGCACCGGTGCGCTGCTGCTGACCCTGGTGGTCTCCACGGTCGTCCTCGTCGCCGCGTGGTACCTGCTGCTGCAGCTGCTGGACGTCGACGCGTTCGTCGGCAAGCGCCCGCTGGACGTCTACGACTACCTGGTGCGCGACGAGGACGCCGCGGCCGACCGCCTCGAGATCCTGGGCCTGCTGGGCACCACGCTGAAGGACGCGATCACCGGCTTCGTGGCGGGCACCGCCGGTGCGCTCGTCGTCGCCTCGCTGTTCACGCTGTCGCGGCCCCTGGAGCTCGTCCTCATGCCGCTGGCGATGCTGCTGCGCTCGGTGCCGCTGGTCGCGATGGCACCGCTCATCGGCCTGGTGTTCAGCACTCCGCTGACCCGGGCGGCCACCATCGGCGGGATCGTCGTGTTCTTCCCCGTCCTGGTGAACGTCGTCCTCGGACTGCGCTCGGCCTCCCCCCAGGCGCTCGACCTCGTCCGCGTCCACGGCGGCACCCGGCTGACCGCGCTGCGCAAGGTCGCGGTCCCCTCCGCCCTGCCGAACCTGTTCGCCGCCGTGCGCATCTCGGTGCCCGGCGCCGTCATCGGCGCGATGCTGTACGAGTGGCTGTTCAGCGGCACCGGCCTCGGGGCCGAGATCTTCCGCGCGAACTCGCAGGTGCAGTACTCCAAGCTGTGGGCGATCGTCGTCGTCGTGACGTTCAGCACGATCGTGCTGTACACGCTGGTGAGCGTCCTGGAGACCCTCGTCCTGGCCAAGTGGGGTCCCGACGCCGGGCGCGGCTGATGCTCACCCCCGGACGCGGGCCCCGAGGAAGTCCTCCAGCAGCGCGGTCACGGCTGCCGGCTCCACCAGGTGCGGCCAGTGGCCCGCACCCAGTCGCCGCAGGTCCGCCGCGGCGGCCCGCGGGTTCAGGGCCCGCAGCCCCGCCTCGTCCACGTCGCGGGTGCTGCGCACGTGCAGCAGGGGCACGGCCGCCGCGTGCAGCAGGGGTCGCGGGTCCAGCTCGAGCACGTCCGTCCACAGCGGGCGCACCGCCGCCCCCGGTGTCGCAGCGATGCGGGCCAGGACCTCCTCGCGCAGCTCCGGCCGCCGCTCGCCCCACGCCGCGCGCATGGACGCGACGAGGACCTCGTGCCAGCCGTCGGCGCGCACCGCCGCAGCCCGGGCCCGCTTGGCGGCCAGCGCCCCGGCGTCCACGGGGACGTTGGAGTCGACCAGGACCAGCCGCCGCAGCAGGGCGGGCCGTCGTGCGGCCAGCAGCAGGCCCACGACACCCCCCGTGGAGTGGCCCACGAGGTCCACCGCACCCAGCTCGTGGACCCGCCGGGCCACCTGCGCGGCGACCGCCTCCAGCGTCGCCGTGCCACCCACCGGCGGCTCGTCGCCGTGACCGGGCAGGTCCAGCGGCACCACCCGCCGGCCGGCGGCCCGCAGCGCCGCGGCCTGCGCGGAGAACTCCACCGCGCGGCAGCCCACCCCGGGCAGGAGCACGACGACGGGGCCGCTCACCGGGGCCACCCGCTCAGGCGCTGGCGAGCACGCGCACCGACCACGCCGGCACCCTCAGCGCCGACCCCGCCGGCACCACCCGCCGGCGCCGGTCCGGCGTGCTGCTCCACCGCGGGTGGAACCGGGGCAGCCCCTGGACGGCGGGCAGCACCACGTCGCGCTGGCGCCCGCCGGCGTTGACGACCACCACCACCGACGCCAGGCCCCGCTCGCGCCCGTCCACCAGGACCTGCAGGATCCGCCGGCCCGCGTCGTGCCAGCGGTCCACGGTCATCTCCGTGCCGTCCTCGGCGAACCAGCGCAGGTCCTGGCGCTGCTCGCGCACCGGGTGCCCGCGCCGCACCCCGGCCTCGGCCAGCACCGGGTACCGCGAGCGCAGCGCCACCAGCTCCCGGGTGTCGGCCAGCAGGTCGCGCTGCCAGTCCGCCAGGTCCCAGTCGACCCAGGAGACCTCGTTGTCCTGGCAGTAGGCGTTGTTGTTGCCGCCCTGCGAGCGCCCGAACTCGTCGCCCGCGGTGAGCATCGGCACGCCCGAGGACAGCACCAGCGTCGCCAGCAGGTTGCGCACGCTGCGCCGGCGCGCCGCCAGCACCGCCGGGTCCTCGGTGGGGCCCTCCACCCCGTGGTTCCAGCTGGTGTCGGAGTCGCTGCCGTCCCGGTTGCCCTCGCCGTTGGCCTCGTTGTGCTTGCGGTCGTAGGAGACCAGGTCCATCAGGGTGAACCCGTCGTGCGCGGTGACGAAGTTCACGCTCGTCAGGCGCCCGCGGGTGACGTCGAAGGTGTCGGCCGAGCCCGCGAACCGGGTGGCGAACTCGCGCAGTCCCCGCCCGGCGGCGTCCGGCGCGCCGTGGCCGAGGGCCACCTCCCGGGCGTCGGTCAGCCAGAACCGGCGCACCCCGTCGCGGAACCGGTCGTTCCACTCGTGCACCGGCGCCGGGTACTGGCCCGTGCGCCAGCCGAAGGGGCCGATGTCCCACGGCTCGGCGACGTGCTTGACCTGCGCCAGGACCGGGTCGCTCATCAGCGCCACCAGCAGCGGGTGGTCGGGCGTGAAGCCGTCCCGGCCGCGCGCCAGCGTCGTCATCAGGTCGTAGCGGAACCCGTCCACGCCGTACTCGCTCACCCAGTACCGCAGCGAGTCCAGCGCGAACTGCACGACCCGGCGCTCGCCGAAGTCGAGGGAGTTGCCGCACCCGGTGACGTCGAAGGGGCGCCCGCCGGCGTCGCGCAGGTAGTACGTCGCGTCGTCCAGGCCGCGCAGCGACAGGTGCGCGCCGTCGGGGCCCTCCTCGCAGGTGTGGTTGTAGACGACGTCCAGCAGCACCTCGATGCCGGCGTCGTGCAGGGCGGCGACCGCGCGGCGGAACTCCTCGCGCACCGCGCCCGCCCCCGCCGCGCGCGCCGCGGCGGTGGCGTACCCGGGGTGGGGGGCGTTGAACGCCAGGGTGTTGTACCCCCAGTAGTTCACCAGCCCGCGCCGGCGCAGGTGGACCTCGGAGGTGCTGGCGTGCACGGGCAGCAGTTCCAGCGCCGTGACGCCCAGGGACGTGAGGTGCTCCAGCACCGCCGGGTGCCCCAGGGCCGCGTAGGTGCCGCGCAGCTCCTCGGGCACGTCCGGGTGCCGCTTCGTCAGGCCCTTGACGTGCGCCTCGTAGACCACGGTGCGCGACCACGGCGTGCGCGGCTGCTCACCGGGCCGCACCCGCAGCGGCTCGGGCAGCGGCCCCAGCACCACGCCGCGCGGCACGTGCGGCGCGCTGTCGCGCCCGTCGGGCACCGCGAGGTCGCCGTGCAGGCCGGCGTCCACGGCGTGCCCGAAGACCTCCGGCACCAGCGCCACCTCACCCTCGACGCCGCGGGCGCACGGGTCCAGCAGCAGCTTGGCCGGGTTGTGCCGCAGCCCCCGCTCGGGGTCCCAGCGGCCGTGCACGCGCAGGCCGTAGCGCGAGCCCTCCCGCAGGTGGGGCACGTGCCCGTGCCACACGCCCAGCTCCACGTCCGGCAGGGCGGTGCGCACCTCCCGGCCGTCCTCGCCGAAGACGCACACCTCCACGCCGTCGGCGTGGGCCGCCAGCACGGCGACGTCGGCGCCACCGCCGTCGGCCTCGGGGCGCAGCGTCACGCCCAGCGGGTGCGGGGAGGTCCTGCGCGGGACGGCCGGTGTGACCGGTGCGTCGCGGGGAGTGGTCGGAACGGGCACCGCCGCAGTCTGCCCGAGGCGGGCGCCGCGTGCGGGCAGGAGGGTCCGTCCGCCTGGCGGCCGCCACCCGGGCCGCTCCTTACACTGGGGGCGTGACGGCGTACCTCGACCACGCCTCGACGACGCCCCTGCGACCCGAGGCCCTCGAGGCGTACGCCTCCGCCGCCGCCCTGGCGGGCAACCCGTCGTCCCTGCACTCCAGCGGCCGCCGCGCGCGCGCCGTCGTGGAGGAGTCGCGCGAGGCGCTGGCCGCCGCCGTGGGGGCGCGTCCCGCCGAGGTGGTGTGGACCTCCGGCGGCACCGAGGCCGACAACACGGCCCTCAAGGGCCTGTACTGGGCGCGCCGCGACGCCGACCCGCGCCGCCGCCGCGTGCTCGTGGGCGCCGCCGAGCACCACGCCGTCCTGGACTGCGCGCAGTGGCTGGAGCAGCACGAGGGCGCCGACGTGCGCCTGCTCCCCGTCGACGCCCACGGCCGCGCCGACCTGGACGCGCTGCGCGACGAGCTGGCCGACGGCGGCGACGGGGTCGCGCTGGTGTCGCTGATGTGGGCCAACAACGAGGTGGGCACCGTGCAGCCGGTGGCGGCCGCCGCCGAGCTGGCGCACGCCGCGGGCGTGCCGATCCACACCGACGCCGTGCAGGCCGTCGGGCACCTGCCGGTGGACGTCGCCGCCGCCGGCGTGGACGCCCTGTCGCTGTCGGCGCACAAGTTCGGCGGGCCCGTGGGCGTGGGAGCGCTGGTGCTGCGCCGCGGCACGCCCCTGGTGCCGCTGCAGCACGGCGGCGGGCAGGAGCTGGGCGTGCGCTCGGGCACGCTGGACGCCCCGGCGGGCCCCGCGGCGGCGCCCGGGCCGGGGCCCGGCCCCGGCCCACCCCCCCCAGGCGCCCGCCCCCCCACCCCGC
>NZ_JBJLRI010000068.1:0-21981 GCF_050871405.1 Kineococcus esterisolvens | reverse complement strand
CGGCCGCACCGGCGGTGCGGCCGGGGAACCCCCGCCGTCACTCGCAGGCGACCGCCTCGCCGACCGTGAGGCCGTACTGCGCCCGCTCGTCCAGCAGCAGGTGCACCAGGTCGCGCGACTCCTGCGCGGCCGGCACGAACACCGTCCCGTCGGGCTGGGCCTCCGTGCGGATCCCCTGCAGCGCCAGCGTCTGAGCCGCGTCCGCGGCCTGCTGCGCGCTCAGGCGGTACCCGCACGGCGGGGCCAGGTCCACCTCGTCGGGGTCGGGCAGCACGTTGTCGGCACCGGCGAACGACAGCGTCGCCCGCTCCAGCGCGTTGCGGGCCGCCGAGGCCGCCGTGGCGTCGGCGATCTCCGCCCGGCGCTCGGCGACCATCCCGAGCGTCGCCCGGGCGGCGGTGACCTGCGTGTCCACGCGCCGCAGGTTCAGCAGCGCGGGGTTCGCCTCCTCCAGCGGGTTCGCCGGCGCGTTGCTGGCCTCCACCAGGATCCCCAGGCTGTGCCGCAGCCCCGCGGTGTTGCGCAGGATGCGTTCCTGGCCGTCACCGGCGCGCTGTGCCACGACGTTCCCGGCCGCGTCGTAGCGGTAACCGTAGATCCCGGTGGAGTTCCCGCCGGCCGCCACCGCCGGCAGCACGTGCTCCTCGGTGAGCTGCTGGGACAGGTCGTGCACCCGCGCGTCGACGTTCCGGTTGCGCGGCCACAGCGCGATCAGGTCGCGGTCGTAGGTTCCCGGCGTGGGGCCGTACTCGTGCAGGTCGTGCAGGACGTCGGGGCGCAGGTCGCGCTGCAGCTGCGCGAGGACCTGCGCCTCCGCGGTCTCCAGCCGCAGGTGGTCGCGGTTGACGTCCAGGCCCTGGGAGTTCTCCCGCGTACCCGCCGCCACCCCGTCGGGGTTGACGGTCGGCACGAACAGCACCGTCGTGCTCCGCAGGAACTCCGCCGTGGCCGGGTCCGTGGTGGCTGCCAGGTCGCGAGCCAGGGACAGGCAGGCCTCGCGGCCGCTGGGCTCGTCGCCGTGCTGGGTGCAGCTGAACAGCACCGAGCTGCCGAAGGCAATCGCCTCGGCGGACGCCGGTGCGGGGTCGCCCACAGCGACCAGCTGCAGCGGGCGGTCCTGAGCGGTGCGGCCGACCTCGGTGACGCTCAGGCGCTCGCTGGCGGCGTCCAGCGCCTGCAGGAACTGCTGCTCCTGCTCCAGCGTCGTCCAGGTCGCGCCGCCGGAGAGCTCGAAACCGGTGCGCAGGCCGCCGGCCACCGGTGGGCCCGGGAGCTGGCCGGTGCCGGCGTCCGGTGCGGCCGCGGCGCCGGCGCCGGAGGCCAGCCCGGCGAAACCGGTGAGGGCGAGGGTCCCGGCGAGCGCGAGGCCGAGGACGCGCGGGCGGCGCTGAGCGCGCGGGGGGCGGGTCGAGGTGAGCAAGGCGACTCCAGAGGTCGTTCCCTGTGGAAATGCTGTGGCCGGGACATGCGACCACTCCGTGGTGCTCCGGCACAAGAGCCGGCGGCGGGGAACTGCCGCTCCACCCGCGCGACACCCGCCCGTCACCCACCCGCCCCCCGGCGTCGCCCGTGGCGTCGCCCCCGTGTCGGTGGCCGGGTGCAGGGTGGGTCCATGACCTGGACGCCCGTGGCGGAGGCCGCCGCCGAGGACCTGTCCGGCAGGGCCGGGTACGACCCCGGTTTCCTGGCGCCCGGGCCGCGGGTTCCGGTGCCGCTGCCCACCGACGGCACCGACGTCGTCGTGCTGCCGTACACGCACTTCTCCGTCGTCCTGCGCCCGGACCGGCGGCTCGCAGCGGCCACCGTCGTCGCCGTCGACGGCGCGGCGCTGCGTGACGTGGACCGCGGCGGCGACCGCTGGTTCCTCGACCCCCGCGTGGGTCCCGACGAGCAGGCCGGAGCGGAGCTCTACGCGCGCAACGACTTCGACCGCGGTCACCTCGTGCGCCGCCGCGACCCCGTGTGGGGCTCGCTGGCCGAGGCGCGCCGGGCGAACTCCGACACCTTCAGCTACGCCAACGCCGCCCCGCAGGCCGCCGGGTTCAACCAGTCGCTGGAGCTGTGGCTGGGGCTGGAGGACCACGTCCTGACCCACGCCCGCGAGCACGACGCCCGCCTCGTCGTCGTCACCGGCCCGGTGTTCGCCGACGACGACCCCGAGTACCGCGGCGTGCGGGTGCCGCGGCGGTTCTTCAAGGTCGCCGGCTACCTGCTGGACGACGGCCCCGCGCTGGCCTCGGCGGGTTTCGTCCTGGACCAGACGCCCCTGGTCGAGGAGGTCGTGCGCTCGGAGGCCGCCGCGCAGCGCGTGCCCGAGCTGGGCGCGTTCCGCACCTTCCAGGTGCCCGTCGCCGACGTGGCCGAGCTGACCGCCCTGGACCTGGGGCCGCTCGTGGCCGCCGACCGCATGCCCTCCCTCGTGCCCGCCGCCTCGGCCGCCGGTGACGTCGTGCCGCTGTGGCGCCCGGTCACCGCGCCGGGGGAGCTGCTGCTCTGACCCCCTGGCCCCCGCGCGCGGCCGCCCCCGGGCGCAGGACGGGCACCGGCTCGGGCAGCTTGCCGGTGCGCTCGGCCCCCGAGGAGGTGCGCCGCAGCCGGCGCCGAACCCACGGCAGCAGGTGCACCCTGCTCCAGCGCAGGTCCGCGGCCAGCGCCTCGCGCCGGGGCACCGGCACGGCGACCGGCAGCGGGGTGCGGTAGTCCCGCTCCGCGGCGCTCAGCCCGGCCGGCACCGGCCGCCCCAGCGCGTCCAGGGCCGCCAGCGCCGCGCGCCGGTGGCCCTCCGCGGTCATGTGGATGCGGTCCTCGCCCCAGCAGCGGCGGTCCGCCACCGCCCGCAGGCCCCACAGGTCCAGCACCGCGCACCCGTGCCGCTGCGCGATCGACCACACGTGCGCGTTGAGGACCCCCACGGCGCCGCGGGTGCGCCGCAGCAGCGGAGCGGCCGCCGGGTCGGTGCTCGTCGCGAGCAGGACGGCGGCGCCGCCGGCCCGCAGCCGCCGCACCGCGTCGTCCAGCACCTGCGCCAGCGCGTCCGGGTCCGCCCGCGGGCGCAGCAGGTCGTTGCCGCCGCCGACCAGGCTGACCAGGTCCGGGCGCAGGTCCAGCGCCCGCGGCACCTGCTCGGCCACGATGCGCGGCAGCAGCCGCCCGCGCACCGCGAGGTTGGCGTACTCCACGACCGTCCCGTCCTCCTCGCCCGCCGCGGCCAGGTGCTCGGCCAGGCGGTCCGCCCAGCCCCGGTACCCACCGCCGGGGCGCTCGTCGACCATGCCCTCGGTGAAGGAGTCCCCGAGAGCGACGTACCGGTAGGTGCCCACGGGCACCATGCTGCCCCGCCGGGCGCTGGACGCACCACGGCCTCCCCGCGGGTGCGCGGGGAGGCCGTGGTGGGTGGGCTGCGGGTGCGCAGCCGGGTGGTTCAGGCCTTGGCGACCTGCACGACCGCCCACGACAGCGGCGGCAGCACCACGGTCGCCACGCCGTCGACGATCGAGACGTCCTGCAGGGGGCGCAGGCCGACCTGGTCGTGCGAACCGGTCGCGTTGGTGGTGTGCCGGTCCTGGCCCTCGGTGGCTGCCAGCACCTTGGCGTTGACGACCTTCGAGACGTCGAAGCCGCGCAGGGAGACCTCCACGGAGGCCGCCTCGGACTGGTCGCGGTTGACCAGGAACAGCGACACGGTGGAGGTGTCGTCGTTCCAGGTGGCGCTGGCGTCCACGACGTCGACGTCGCCGAACTTGTCGGTCTCGTACTTGTCGGACGTCGTCGCGACCCGCAGCACGTCGCCGGTGGCCAGGTGGCGCATCTGCTCGAACGGGTGGGCGATGGTCTGCTTCCACGCCTCCCCGCCCGCCTCGCTGCGCAGCAGGCCGATGACGTTGACCAGCTGCGCCTGCGCGCCGATGGTGACCCGGTCGGCGTGGCGCAGCAGCGAGTTCAGCAGGGTACCGACGACGACGGCGTCGGTGATGGAGTACTCGTCCTCGATGACGCGCGGGGCGACGTCCCAGGGCTGCACGCCGGGGGCGTGGTGGGGGCGCGACTGGTACCAGACGTTCCACTCGTCGAAGGAGATGTTGATGCGCTTGTTGTGCTTGCCCTTGGCGCGCACCGCATCGGCGGTGGCGACGACCTGGTCGATAAACAGGTCCATGTCGACCGCCGAGGCGAGGAAGCTGGCGGCGTCGCCGTCCTTCTCCTCGTAGTAGGCGTGGCAGGAGATGTAGTCGACCGCGTGGTACGAGAGGTCCAGGACGGTGGACTCCCACTCGCCGAACGTCGGCATCGAGCGGCTGGAGGAGCCGACGGCAACCAATTCGATGTCCGGGTCGATGGAGCGCATCGCCATGCCGGTCTCGGCGGCCAGCCGGCCGTACTCGTGCGCCGTCTTGTGGCCGGTCTGCCAGGGCCCGTCCAGCTCGTTGCCCAGGCACCACAGCTTGATGTCCAGCGGGTCCTTGGTGCCGTGCGCGACGCGCAGGTCGGAGTACTTCGTGCCGGAGTTCAGGTTCGTGTACTCGAGCAGGTTGCAGGCGTCCTGCAGGCCGCGGGTTCCGAGGTTGACGGCCATCATCGTCTCGGTGCCGACCTTGCGGGCCCAGGAGTCGAACTCGGCCAGGCCGAACTGGTTCGTCTCCACCGAGCGCCACGCGCGGTCGATGCGCCGGGGGCGCTCCTCGCGCGGGCCGACGGAGTCCTCCCAGTCGAAGCCGGAGACGAAGTTGCCGCCGGGGTAGCGCACGACGGTGGGGGCGAGCTGCTTCGTCAGCTCCAGGACGTCGCCGCGCAGGCCGTCCTCGTCGGCGGTGGGGTGGTCCGGCTCGAAGATGCCGGTGTACACGCAGCGGCCCATGTGCTCCACGAAGGAGCCGAACAGTCGGTGCGGGACGGGGCCGACGGTGAAGGCGGGGTCGAGGGTGAGGCGGGCGTTGCGCACGGGGGTCCTTCCTGGGGCTGTCGTGCGGGGTGGTGGGGTGGAACGCAGGGAAGGGCGCGCGGTCGCTGCCGCACGCCCGTCCCGGTCAGGGTGTCACTGGCCGCCGAGGCCGGTGGTGGCGACGCCCTTGATGATCTGCCGCTGGAACAGCATGAACACGATGATGAGGGGCAGGCCCGCCAGGATGGCCGAGGCCATGACCTGCGCGTAGCGGATGCCGAAGGTGCTCTGCACCGTGACCAGGCCGACCGGCAGGGTCATGAGGTTCGGGTCCGAGGTCACGATCAACGGCCACAGGAAGTTGTTCCAGGCGCCGATGAACACGAAGATCGCGACCGCCGCGATGATGGAGCGCGACAGCGGCATGATGATCTGCCAGAAGATGCGGAAGGTGCCGGCGCCGTCCACGCGGGCGGCCTCCTCGAGCTCCTTCGGCACGCCGTCGAAGAACTTCTTCAGGATGAACACCATGGCCGGTGCGACCAGCTGCGGCAGGATGATGCCCCAGTAGGTGTCCACCATGCCCATCACGATGAGCTGCTTGTACAGCGGCACGATGAGGATCTGCGGCGGCACCATGATGCCGGCCACGGTCAGGGCCAGCAGGAAGTTCTTGCCGCGGAAGGAGGTGCGGGAGAACCCGTAGGCGGCCAGCGCCGAGACGGTCACGGTCAGGACCGTCACGGCGATCGCGACCACCGTGGAGTTGACGAACCAGGTGATGAGGTCGTCGCTGCCCAGGACGGACCGGTAGGCGTCCAGCGTGAACCCGGACTCGGGGATCCACTGCGGCGGGACCGCGGTGGTCTCCGCCTCGGGCTTGAGGGAGGTGTCCAGCGCCCACAGCAGCGGGGCCAGCCACAGCAGCGAGACCACGACGAGGCCCGTGACGAGCAGGGCCCGGATCCCCAGCGGGGCCTTCGGCCCGCGCGAGTCGCTCGGGCTGGAGGGGCGACGGCCGGACGTCGCCCGCGACGGTGCGAGGGTCGCCATGGTCACTGTCCCTTCCGGTTGGCGCTGCGACGGTTGGTCAGCCAGAGCTGCCCCAGCGACACCGCGATGATGAGGAGGAAGAAGAAGTACGAGATCGCCGAGGCGTAGCCCAGCCTGTAGTTCACGAATCCGGAGTCGTAGACGTACTGCAGGATCGGTGCCGCTGCGCCCTCGGGGCCACCGGTGCCGCCGGCCCACAGGATGTAGATCTGGTCGAAGACCTTCAGCGACGCCAGGACCTGCAGGATGACCACCAGGCCGGTCGTGCGGCTCAGCAGCGGCAGCGTCATGGACACCAGCCGGCGGAACGGGCCGGCGCCGTCGATGGCGGCCGCCTCGTAGATCGACTCCGGGATGGCCTGCAGCGCCGACAGGTACAGCAGGAAGTTGAAGCCCACCGTCCACCAGACCGTGATGATCACCGTGGACAGCAGGGCGACGTTCGGGTCGGTCAGCCAGCCCACGGTGGGCAGGCCCCACTGCGCGAGCGTGTTGTTGATGAAACCCAGGTCGTTCTGGAACAACCACTGCCAGATGAGCACGACCGTGGCCACCGGCAGCAGGAACGGCGCGAAGAACGAGAAGCGCCACAGCCACTGGCCGCGCACGCCGGACTGCACCAGCAGCGCCATGCCCAGGGCGACGACGACGAGCGGGATCGTGCTCATGACGGTGAACAGCAGGGTGTGGCCCAGCGTGCGCCACACCTGGGAGTCACCGAGCAGTTCGGCGTAGTTGTCCACCCCGACGAACTGGGCGGGCTTCCCCGCGAGGCTGACGTCGAAGAAGCTCATCCCCAGGCCGTACAGGACGGGGATGATCGTGAAGAGGGCGTAGACGACGAGGAACGGCAGGACGAACCAGAACCCGCCCCGGTTGGTCGTCAGGCTGTTCTTGGGGACGCGGTCGTCCAGCGGCCGGGCGGGCCCGGGCGAGACGGTGGACGTCGTCGTGGTGGTGGCCATGTCGGTGTCCTCCTCAGACCGGGCTCGGGGTGGCGAGCTGCTTGTTCAACCACGCCTCGAGCTGGTCGACGGCTTCGTCGGGCGTGATGCTCTGCAGGTGCAGCGCGGCCAGGACCTGGCCGGCCTGCCCCATGAGGGAGGACCCCGAACCGGAGAAGTACGCGTCCGGGTCGAAGGCGATCTTCTCGGCCGCCCCGCGGTAGTTGGACTGCGGCGTCAGCGCCAGGTACTCCTGGGACTCGCTGACCGGGCCGTAGGCGGGGATGTGCCCGCCCTCGCCCCACGAGAGGGAGTTGTTCAGCGCCGAGGCGACGAAGAGGTAGGCGTTGCGCCGGCTCTCCTCGTCCAGGTCGCGCTGGCGCGGGAGCACGAAGCTGTGGCCGTCGCCGCGCACCGCCGCGGTGCCGTACAGCTGGGGGAACTCCTGCATGGAGAAGGGGGTGCCCGTGGTGAGGAAGGTGCTGACCTCCCACTCGCCGGTCAGCAGGAGGCCGGCCTGGTTCGAGCCGAACACCGCGATGGCGCCGGCCGCGTCCGCCGTCTGCGAGACGACCTCGCCGTCGGTGAACTCCTGCATGAAGGTGAGGACCTCGACCATCTTGGCGCGGTCGAACTGCGCGGTGCCGCCCGGGGGCAGTTCCAGGGTCCCGCCGTTCTGGCTGTACAGCGTCCAGAACAGCATCCAGTTCACGAAGGCGTCCGCGGCGGCGTAGGCGATGCCGTTGCCGCCGGTGACCTCGGCGCAGCGCCGGCCGAACTCGATGAGGTCCTGCGGGCTGGTGAGGGGCTTCAGGCTCCCGTCGGCCTCCAGCAACCCGGCCTGCGCGCAGATGTCCGTGTTGTAGAACAGGACGAAGGGGTGCGAGTCCAGCGGGACGGCGAACAGGTCCCCGTTCACGGTGGCCTTCTGCCACAGGGGGGCGGGGAAGTCCGCCTCGGTGATGCCCAGCCCTGCCAGTTCGTCCAGGTCGAACGGCTCCAGCAGGTGCTCGGCGAACGTGGGCAGGCGCGACAGGTGCATGGACGCCACGTCCGGCGGCCGCCCGCCGGCCGCGGCCATCGCGAGCTTGGTGTAGTACGGCGAGCCCCACGCCAGCGTCGTGGCCGTCACGTCGACCTCGGGGTGCTCGGCGCGGAAGGCGTCGACCAGACCGATCATGCGCAGGCCGTCGCCGCCGGCGAAGAAGTTCCAGTACTGCAGGGACGACTCCGTGCCCACCGCCGTCAGCGGTGTGGCGCAAGAGCTCAGGACGCCCGTGCCCGCCAGTCCGGCAGTCAGAGCGGTGCCGCGCAGGAACGCGCGGCGAGATGGTGCGGTCACCCTCGACCTCCTCCTTGCAACGTTGGAAGAGAAGGTGCCACGGCATCGACCGCAGGTCAAGCCGCTCGGGCGGTCGCGGAGTGTGCCACGATCGGCACATGCCAGCGACCCGAGCGACGACGCTGAAGGACGTCGCCGCGGCGGCCGGCGTCTCGATCAAGACGGTCTCCAACGTCGTCAACGACCACCCGCACGTCCGCCCGGAGATGCGCGAGCGGGTCCGCGCCTTCATCGAGCAACTGGACTACCGGCCCAACGGGATGGGGCGGCAGCTCCGCCAGGGCCGCAGCGGCCTGATCGCGCTGGCCATCCCGCACGTCACCAGCCCCTACTACGGCGAGCTCACCAGCGCCCTCGTCGACGCCGCCCGCAGGCGCGGGCTGACCCTCCTCGTCGAGCAGACCGACGCCGACCCCGACCGCGAGCGCGAGGCCGCCGAGGGCTTCGGGGTGCGCATGGTCGACGGGCTGGTCTTCGTGCCCCTGAACATCCCCACCGGGGTGCTCGCCGAGCGGCGCGACCGGACCCCGGCGGTGCTCATCGGCGAGAACGGCGAGGGCGCCGACGCCGACCGCGTCACCATCGACTCCGTCGCCATCGGGGACCTGGCCACCACCCACCTGCTCGAGCGCGGCCGCCGGCGCATCGCGTTCCTCGGCGACAAGGACGCGGAGCGCTCCCCGGTGCTCGCCCAGCGCGTCGCCGGCTACCGCAGGGCGCTGCAGCGGGTCGGCGCCGAGGTCGACCCCCGGCTCCTGCAGCCGACGCCCGAGTGGGAGCGCGGGCACGGTCACGACGGCACGGTCGAGCTGCTGGCCGCCCGCCCGGACGTCGACGCGATCTTCGCCGCCAACGACCTGCTCGCCTTCGGTGCCCTGCACGCCCTGCGCCGCCTGGGGCGCCGCGTGCCCGAGGACGTCATGGTCGTCGGGGTCGACGACGTCGAGGAGTCGCGCTTCTGCGCGCCCACCCTCACCACCGTCGCCATCGACCGCACCTCCGTCGCCGAGCAGGCCCTGGCGCTGCTGGCCGAGCGGCTCGACGGTCTCGACGTCCCGCCGCGGGCCCTCACCGCCGAGCACCGCCTCGTGGTGCGGGAGAGCACCGGCGGCTGACGCCCCGCCCGGGTGTCGGGCAGGATCGCGGCGTGCGAGCCGTGCAGATCACCGCCACCGGCGGCCCCGAGGTCCTCACCGTCGCCGACCTGCCCGAGCCCGAACCCGGCCCGGGGCAGGTCCTCGTGGCCGTCGAGGCGGCCGGCGTGAACTACGTCGACACCTACCGCCGCGGCGGGGTGTACCCGCTGCAGCTGCCCGCGGTGCTCGGCAGCGAGGGCGCCGGGCGCGTGCTGAGCGCCGGGCCGGGCGTCGAGGGGTTCGAGCCCGGGCAGCCGGTCGCGTGGAAGGAGGGGCCGGGCAGCTACGCCGAGCGGGTGCTCGTGGACGCCGCCGAGCTGGTGCCCGTGCCGGACGGCGTGGACGCCCGCACCGCGGCGGCAGTGCTGCTGCAGGGCCTGACCGCGCACTACCTCGCCACCGACACCTTCCGCGTCACCGACGGCACCTGGACGCTCGTGCACGCGGCCGCCGGCGGGGTGGGCCTGCTGCTGACGCAGGTCGTGCGGCTGCGTGGCGGTCGGGTGCTCGCCACCACCTCCACCGAGGAGAAGGCCGAGCCGGCCCGCGCCGCCGGCGCCGAGGAGGTCGTGCGCTACGCCGACGCCGCCACCCGGGCCCGGGAGCTCACGGGCGGCCGGGGTGTGGACGTGGTCTACGACGGCGTCGGGAAGGACACCTTCGACGACAGCCTGAGCGCGCTGCGCCCGCGCGGCCTGCTCGTCGTCCACGGCGGCTCGTCCGGCCAGGTGCCGCCCTTCGACGTGCAGCGCCTCAACGCCGCCGGCTCGCTGTTCCTGACCCGGCCCACCCTGGCGTCGTACGTGCAGGACCGCGCCGAGCTGCTGGCGCGCACCGACGAGCTGTTCGGCTGGGTCGCGGACGGGCGCCTGGACGTGCGGATCGACGGCACCTACCCGCTGGAGCAGGCCCGTGGCGCGCACGAGGACCTCGAGGCCCGGCGCACCACCGGCAAGCTCCTGCTGATCCCCTGACGGGGCAGGGGATCAGCCGCCCCGTCCGGACAGCACGCAGAACTCGTTGCCCTCCGGGTCGGCCAGCACCACCCAGCTGACCCGCGGGTGCTGGCCGACGTCCACGGGACGGGCACCGGCGGCCCGGGCCTCCCGCACCACCCGGTCCTGCCCGGGCGGCGGGGAGGTGGGGCGCACGTCCAGGTGCCAGCGGTTCTTCACGGAGTGCGGGGTGGTGGTGCGCACGAACTCCAGGTACGGCCCGCGGCGGCCGTCGCGCAGCGCCGCCACCGACGGGCCCCACCGGGTCTGGCGCCAGCCGGCCAGCGGCGCCCAGAACTGCGCCAGCTCCTGCGGGCGCAGGGCCTGGACGACGATCGCCGCCACGCGCCCGCACCCCTCGTACTCCGGCCGCGGGTCGAGGACGCAGAACTCGTTGCCCTCCGGGTCGGCCAGCACCACCCACGGCACCTGGCCCTGCCCCACGTCGGCGCGGCGCGCGCCGCTGTCCAGCAGGAACTCGACCGTCTGCCGCTGGTCGGCGGGGGAGGAGGTGTCCAGGTCCAGGTGCACGCGGTTGGGGCCGCGCTTCGGCTCGCGCACCGGCACGAACACCAGCGGCACGCCCGCCTCACCCTCGGGCGGGTCGACGTCCACCTCCTGGTCGTCGGCGTAGCCGGGGCGCCAGTCCAGGGCGCGGGCCCACCAGCGCGCCAGCGCCGGCGGGTCGGCCGCGTCGACCGTCACCGAGGCCAGCCGCGCCCCCGCGCCGGGCGCGGGGGCCGCAGCGGGCGCCACGGCCGCTACTGCCCGCGGCCGGTCTGCCCCTGCAGCTCGTCGATGAGCTCGGAGGCCTGCGCCTTGGTGAGGTCCTCGGGCAGGTCGCGGCCCGCCTCGCGGGCGAGGGTCTGCAGGTAGCTCTTCTGGGGGCCGGTCATCGGCTCGTCACCGGTGACCCACGTCTCGGGGTCCTTCTCGGCGTTCTGCGTCGGGTCGGGGGCCTGGTCCGCACCGGTGTTCTCGCTCACGGACCAGACGCTACGGCCACGGTGCGACACGCGCCCGGCGAGCGCGCACCGGCCGTTGATCACGACCGCTACCCTCGCACCGCACCCCCGCCGGCCCGACCCCCGGGAGAGCAGTGCCCACCCAGCCCGCCGCGACCGGCCCCTCCGAGCAGCACCCGCACCCCGGTGACGTCCTGGCCGCCGCCCGGGCCCTCGCGCCGCTGGCTGCGCGCGCCGACGACGACGAGCGCTGGGAGCGCCCCGCCGCCCCGACCCGGTGGAGCGCCGCGCGCTGCGTCAGCCACGTGGCCGACGCGCTCCTGCTGTACGCGGGCCTGGTGGCGACCCGCGCCACCGGCCCGCGCCCCCCGCTGCGCGAGGGCCGCCCCGCCGTGCCCGGCGAGCAGCTCGCCGACGTCGCCGGGGCCGCCGCGGTGCTGGCCGAGGTGGTGCGGGGCCTGGGCGGCGGGCGGGCCTGGCACCCCAGCGGGCTGGCCGACGCCGCCGGCTGGTGCGGCATGGCCGTCACCGAGGTCCTCGTGCACGGCAGCGACGCCGCGGGCGCCCTGCAGGTGGACCTGGAGCTGCCCGCCGCGGTGTGCGAGCGCACCGTGCGCCGCGTCTTCCCGTGGGCCGCACCGGCCCTGGGGGTGACCGACCCGGCGGCGGTGCTGCTGGCCGTCACCGGCCGGCGCCCCCTGGAGGGGGTCGAGCACGAACCGGACTGGTGGTGGTGGTCGGCGCCGCTGACCGAGTGGGACGGCACCCCCCGGCGCCGCACGCGGGCCCCGCACTGGAGGTAGGGCGCCCTAGGATCGGGCCATGACCCACGTCCTGTCCGCGGTGGCCTGGCCCTACGCCAACGGCCCCCGCCACATCGGCCACGTCGCCGGCTTCGGCGTCCCCTCCGACGTGTTCAGCCGGTACATGCGGATGGCGGGTCACGACGTCCTCATGGTCTCGGGCACCGACGAGCACGGCACGCCGATCCTCGTGCAGGCCGAGCAGGAGGGCGTCAGCCCCCAGGAGCTGGCCGACCGCTACAACCGCGTCATCGCCGAGGACCTGCACGGCCTGGGCCTGGCCTACGACCTGTTCACCCGCACGACCACGCGCAACCACCACGCCGTCGTGCAGGAGATGTTCCGCACCGTGCACCGCAACGGGTACATGGTCGCGAAGAAGGGCATGGGGGCCATCTCGCCCTCGACCGGGCGCACGCTGCCGGACCGCTACGTCGAGGGCACCTGCCCGATCTGCGGCTTCGACGGCGCCCGCGGCGACCAGTGCGACAACTGCGGCAACCAGCTCGACGCGATCGAGCTGAAGCACCCCCGCAGCCGCATCAACGGCGAGACGCCCCTGTTCGTGGAGACGGAGCACTTCTACCTCGACCTGCCGGCCGTCGCCGACGCGCTGGGTTCGTGGCTGCAGACGCGCGCGGAGGCGGGGCGCTGGCGGCCCAACGTGCTGAAGTTCTCGCAGAACCTGCTGCAGGACCTCAAGCCGCGGGCGATGACCCGCGACATCGACTGGGGCATCCCGGTGCCGCTCGCCGGCTGGGAGGACAACCCCGCCAAGCGGCTGTACGTGTGGTTCGACGCCGTCATCGGCTACCTGTCGGCGTCGGTGGAGTGGGCTCGCCGCACCGGTGACCCCGATGCCTGGCGCGCCTGGTGGACCGACCCGTCCGCCGAGTCGTACTACTTCATGGGCAAGGACAACATCACCTTCCACTCCCAGATCTGGCCCGCCGAGCTGCTGGCCCACGACGGGAAGGGCGCGAAGGGCGGTGAACCGGGCGCGTTCGGCGCGCTGAACCTGCCCACCGAGGTGGTGGCCAGCGAGTTCCTCACCATGGAGGGCAAGCAGTTCTCCTCCAGCCGCGGCGTGGTCATCTACGTGCGCGACGTACTGGCCCGCTACCAGCCGGACGCGCTGCGGTACTTCATCTCCGCGGCCGGGCCGGAGAACAACGACGCCGACTTCACCTGGCAGGAGTTCGCGACCCGCACGAACTCCGAGCTCGTCGCCGGCTGGGGCAACCTCGTCAACCGCACCGCCAGCCTCATCGCCAAGAACGTCGGTTCCATCCCCGAGCGCGGTGAGCTCACCGACGCCGACCGGGCGCTGCTGGCCACCACGTCCGCCGGCTTCGGCACCGTCGGCGGGCTCATCGAGGCGCACCGCCAGCGCGGTGCGGTCGCCGAGGCGATGCGCGTGGTCGGCGAGGTGAACAAGTACCTCACCGAGCAGGAACCCTGGAAGATCAAGAACTCCGACCCGGAGCGGATGCGCTCGGTGCTGCACGTGACCGCGCAGGCCGTCTCGGACTGCCGCACGCTGCTGTCGCCGTTCCTGCCGCACTCGGCGCAGGCCGTGCACGAGGCCCTCGGCGGCACCGGCACCGTCTCGCCGATGCCGCAGCTGCGCGAGGTCACCGACCTGGACGACCCCTCGCGCTCGTACCCGATCCTCACCGGCGACTACCGCCGCGGGGCGGGGGAGGGGGCGACGCTGCCGGAGTGGGGCCCGCGCCCCGTCGTGCCCGGCACGCCCGTGGCCGCGCCGAAGCCCGTCTTCACCAAGCTGGACGTGGCGGCCGTGGTGGAGGAGGAGACCGAGCGCCTCCGCTCGAAGCTGTGAGCCGCCGCGGCGAGCGCCCACCGGCACCCGAGCCCCTGCCGGTGCCGGTGGCCGACGACCACACCCACCTGGACCTCGAGGCCACCGCGGAGGAGGTCGCCGAGCTGCTGGCGGCGGCCGCCGAGGTGGGCGTGCCCCGCTCGGTGCAGATCGGCTGCGACCTGCCCGCCGCCCGCTGGACCGTCGAGGCCGTCGACCGCCACCCCGAGCTGCTGGGCGGGGTGGCGATCCACCCCAACGAGGTGCCCGCCCTCGCCGGTCGCGGCGAGCTGGGTGCTGCGCTGGACGAGGTGCGCGAGCTCGCGCGGCACCCGCGCGTGCGGGTGGTGGGGGAGACGGGTCTGGACTTCTTCCGCACCCCGCCGGAGCAGTGGCACCTGCAGGAGGAGTCATTCCGGGCGCACATCGCGATGGCCAAGGAGCTGGGCCTGGCGCTGCAGATCCACGACCGCGACGCCCACGACGCGGTCCTGCGCGTGCTGGCGGAGGAGGGCGCGCCGGAGCGCACGGTGTTCCACTGCTTCTCCGGTGACGCGGCGATGGCGCGCACCTGCGCCGACGCCGGCTACTACCTCTCCTTCGCCGGGACGGTGACCTTCAAGAACGCCGAGCCGCTGCGCGAGGCCCTGCGCGCCGCGCCGCGCGAGCGGATCATGGTGGAGACCGACGCGCCCTACCTGACGCCCGTGCCGCACCGGGGCCGGCCCAACGCCGGCTACCTCGTGCCGCTGACCGTCCGGGCGATGGCGGAGGTGCTCGGTGCCGACCTGGAGCAGCTGTGCGCGCAGCTGGCCGCGACCACGGAGGACGTCTACGGCCCCTGGTGAGCTGCCTCACACCGCCGGGCCCCGCGACGGGGCCCGGCGGGTCCGCGGAGGGCTCTGGAACCCGCTGCGCCGCACCGGCGATGACGGCGGGTGACGGGGCGTCCACCGGCCGGCCCCTCGAAATCACTGTGAGTGATCACGCTTGAGCGATCACGGGAACTTGTCGAAGTGGTCTCGACGCGGTTACGTTCCCGCGGAGTCGGCCGGATCGAGCAGGCCGGGCGCCACGACCGACGTGGGGGACGGGGGTCCCCCTCACACCGGCCCGCGCCCGAGCTCGTGCCCGGGAAGCACGTCGAAGGATCCCTCGTGCAGTTGCGCAACCTCCTCCCCGCCACGTCCCGCACCGTCCGGATCGCCGTCGGGAGCACCGCCCTCGTCGCCGTCGTCGGCGGGACCGCGGCCTTCACCGCCCTCGACAAGGACGTCACCCTCGACGCCGACGGCGCCCGCACCGAGCTGAGCGTCTTCGGCGGCACCGTGGCCGACGTGCTGGAGTCCGAGGGC
The DNA here is from genome assembly GCF_050871405.1 of Kineococcus esterisolvens. Taxonomy (NCBI): domain Bacteria; kingdom Bacillati; phylum Actinomycetota; class Actinomycetes; order Kineosporiales; family Kineosporiaceae; genus Kineococcus; species Kineococcus esterisolvens. The sequence continues at coordinate 6,687 of NZ_JBJLRI010000068.1, read as the reverse complement.
ATCGAGGTCGGCCCCCACGACATCGTCGCCCCCTCCGCCGGCACCGAGGTCGCCGACGGCACCGACATCGTCGTGCGCTACGGCCGCCAGCTCACCCTCACCCTCGACGGCGAGCAGAAGACCTACTGGACCACCGCCCGCACCGTCGACGAGGCCCTGGCCGACCTCGACGTGCGAGCCGACGGCGCCCGGCTGTCCGCCTCGCGCTCCCAGGCGCTGGGCCGCGACGGCCTCGCGCTGGACGTCGTCACCCCCAAGAACGTCGTGGTCGTCGCCGACGGCCAGGAGCGACCGGTCACCACCACCGCCGCCGACGTCGCCGCCCTGCTCACCGAGACCGGCGTGAGCGTGCGCCCCGGCGACGAGGTCTCCGTGGACACCGCGGCGCGCGTCACCCCCGACCTGCGCGTGCAGGTCGTGCGGGTGGACCGCTCCCAGAGCACCGAGCAGGTCGCGATCGCCCACGGCAGCCGCACCGAGCGCACCGACGCCCTGTACGAGGGCGAGCGGAAGGTCGTCGCGCAGGGCGTGGACGGCTCCAAGACCGTCACCTTCGACGACGTCTTCCGCGACGGCGTGCGGGTCGCGCACGACGCCGTGGGCGAGACCGTCGACGTGCAGCCCGTCGAGGAGGTCGTGCAGGTGGGCACGAAGGTCAAGCCCGCCCCGGCGCCCGCCCCCGCGGCGAGCAGCTCCTCCTCCGGCGGCGGCTCCGTCGGCGGCGGCGTCGACTCGCTGAACTGGAGCGCGCTGGCGGCCTGCGAGTCCGGCGGCAACCCGAGCATCGTGTCCGCCAGCGGCAAGTACCACGGCCTCTACCAGTTCAGCGTCGCCACCTGGCGCTCCGTGGGCGGCAGCGGCCTGCCCAGCCAGGCCTCGGCCTCCGAGCAGACCTACCGGGCCAAGCTGCTCTACCAGCGCGCCGGTGCCGGACAATGGCCCGTGTGCGGCAAGCGTCTCTGAGAACCACCACCGGCCCGGGCGTCCCGGCGAGCAGCGCGACCACGGTGCCGGCGTGTCCCTGCTGACCGCCGGCGACGTGCGCGAGCTCGCCGGGCGCCTGGGCGTGCGGCCGACGAAGACCCTCGGGCAGAACTTCGTCGTCGACGCCAACACGGTGCGCCGCATCGTGCGGGTGGCCGGCCTCGAGCCCGGCGACGTCGTCGTCGAGGTCGGCCCGGGCCTCGGCTCGCTGACCCTGGCCCTGCTGGAGGTCGTCGACCGCGTCGTCGCCGTGGAGATCGACCCGGTGCTGGCCGCGGAGCTGCCCGCCACCGTCGCCGCCCGCGCCCGTCCCGGCACCAGCCTGGAGGTGGTGCTGGCCGACGCCGTGACCGTCACCGACCTGCCCGGCCCGGCGCCCACAGCGCTGGTGGCGAACCTGCCCTACAACGTCGCCGTGCCCGTGCTGCTGTCGATGCTGGCGCGCTTCCCCTCCCTGCGGCACGGGCTGGTCATGGTCCAGTCCGAGGTCGCGGACCGCCTCGTGGCCGGCCCCGGCAGCCGCACCTACGGGATACCGAGCGTCAAGACCGCCTGGTACGCGCAGGCCCGTCGCGCCGGCGCGGTCCCCCCGCCCGTCTTCTGGCCGGTGCCGCGCGTGGACTCCGGACTGGTCGCCTTCACCCGCCAGCCCCCGCCGCGGACCACCGCCACGCGCGAGGAGGTCTTCGCCGTCGTGGACGCCGCCTTCGCCCAGCGCCGCAAGACCCTGCGCGCCGCCCTCGCCGGCTGGGCCGGCTCGGCGCCCGGTGCCGAGCGGGCCCTGCGCGCCGCCGGGGTCGACCCCGCCGCGCGCGGTGAGCAGCTGGACGTCGCCGCCTTCGCGCGGATCGCGGCGCACCGGCCCGTCGGCGGCACGCCGTAGGGTCTGACCCCGTGCTCAGCAGCTCCGCGCAGGTGGCCGTCACCGCCCGCGCCCCGGCCAAGGTCAACCTCCTGCTGGAGGTCGGCCCGCGCCGCGACGACGGCTACCACGACCTCGTCACGGTCTTCCAGGCCCTGGACCTGACCGAGGACGTCACCGCCACCGCCGCCGACGGCTTCTCCGTCGAGGTGGAGGGGGCCGGGGGCGTCGACGTCACCGGGGTGCCGCTGGACGAGCGCAACCTCGCCCTGCGCGCCGCCCTGCTGCTGGCCGAGCGCGCCGGCGTGCGCGGCGGCGCCCGCCTGACCGTGCGCAAGGGCGTGCCCGTGGCCGGCGGGATGGCCGGCGGGTCCGCCGACGCCGCCGCCGCCCTGGTCGCCTGCGACGCGCTGTGGCGCACGCACCTGGGGCTGGAGGCGCTGGGGGAGCTGGCCGCCGAGCTGGGTGCCGACGTCCCCTTCTGCCTGCACGGGCGCACCGCCGTGGGCACCGGCCGCGGCGACCGCCTCGTGCCCGTGCTGACCGCCGCCCCCTTCCACTGGGTGCTGGTGCTCGCCGGCCGCGGGCTGTCCACCCCCGCGGTGTTCGCCGAGTGCGACCGGCTGCGGGAGGTCTCGGGGGAGCCCGTGCCCGAGGCCGACGCCGGTGAGCGGCTGCGGGCCGTGGAGGCGGCGCTGCGCACCGGGGACCCGGCCGCGCTGGCGGCGGCCCTGGCCAACGACCTGCAGGAGGCCGCCTGCTCGCTGGCGCCCGAGCTGGTCGGCACCCTCGCCGCCGGGGCCGAGGCCGGAGCCCTGGCCGGTCTCGTCTCCGGCTCCGGGCCCACCGTCGCCCTGCTGGCCGCCTCCGCGCCGGACGCCCGCCGCCTGGCCGCAGCCCTGCGCCCCGCCCTCGGCGAGCGGGTGCGCACCGCCACCGGCCCCGTGCCCGGCGCCCGCGTGCTCGAAGCCGTCCGCGCGCACTGACGTCCGCGGCCCCCCGTCCGCCCCGCCCGATCCGCCCGACCCACCCCTGGAGGAGCACCGTGCCCGCAGCCAACCTGGTCAGCGCCGAGGCCCTGACCGTCGTGCACGGCTCGCGCACGCTGCTCGACCGCGTCTCGATCGGCGTGTCCGAGGGCGACCGCATCGGCGTCGTCGGCCGCAACGGCGACGGCAAGTCCACCCTGCTGCGGCTGCTGGCCAAGGAGCAGGAGCCCGACGGCGGCCGCGTCACCCACACCGGTGGTCTGCGCATGAGCATGCTCGCGCAGGCCGACGCGCTGCCGCCGGCGACCACCGTGCGCGAGGCCGTCCTGGGCGACCTGCCCGAGCACGCCTGGGCCTCCCAGCCGCGCGTGCGCGACGTCGTGGCCGGCCTGCTGGGCGACCTGGACGCCTCCGACGTCGGGGGGCTGGACACCGCCGTCGGCACCCTGTCGGGCGGCCAGCGCCGCCGCGTCGGCCTGGCCGCCCTGCTGGCCGCCGACCCGGCCGGCGAGCTCCTCGTGCTCGACGAGCCCACCAACCACCTCGACGTCGAGGGCGTGGCCTGGCTGGCCCAGCACCTGCGCACCCGCTGGGCCCCCGGCTCCGGCGCACTGCTCGTCGTCACCCACGACCGGTGGTTCCTCGACGCCGTCTGCGAACGCGTCTGGGAGGTCCACGACGGGGTCGTCGACCCCTACGACGGCGGCTACGCCGCCTACGTGCTGACCCGCGCCGAGCGCGCCCGCGTCGCGGCCGTCACCGAGGAGCGCCGGCAGAACCTGCTGCGCAAGGAGCTGGCCTGGCTGCGACGCGGCGCACCCGCCCGCACGAGCAAGCCGCGCTTCCGCATCGACGCCGCCAACGCCCTCATCGAGGACGTGCCGCCGCTGCGCGACTCCGTCGAGCTGGCCCGCATGGCCACCACGCGGCTGGGCAAGGACGTCGTCGACCTCGAGGACGTGTCGCTGTCCTACGGCCCCAAGCGGCTGCTGGACCACGTGACCTGGCGGCTGGGTCCCGGCGACCGCGTCGGCGTGGTCGGCGTCAACGGCGCCGGCAAGTCCACCGTGCTGGGGCTGGTGAACGGCACGGTGCAGCCGGACGCGGGCCGGGTCAAGCGCGGCAGGACCGTCGTCGTCGCCACGCTCTCGCAGGAGGTGCGCGAGCTCGACGAGGTCGGGGAGCTGCGTGCCCTCGAAGCCGTGGACAAGGTCGCCAGCCACGTGCGGCTGGGCGACCGCGACGTGCCCGCCGGGCAGCTGCTGGAGCGCCTGGGCTTCACCGCCCAGCGCGCCTGGACCCGCGTGGACGACCTCTCCGGCGGTGAGCGCCGCCGCCTGCAGCTGCTGCGGCTGCTCATGGCCGAGCCCAACGTGCTGCTGCTGGACGAGCCCACCAACGACCTGGACACCGACACCCTCGCCGCGGTCGAGGACCTGCTGGACGGCTGGCCGGGAACCCTCGTCGTGGTCAGCCACGACCGCTACCTGCTCGAGCGGATCACCGACCGGCAGGTGGCGCTGCTGGGCGACGGCACGGTGCGCGACCTGCCGGGCGGGGTGGAGGAGTACCTGCAGCGGCGGGCCGCGGCCAAGGCGGCCCAGGCCGCCGCCCCGGTGGGCGCGGCGGCCGGTGCCGCGCAGCGCCCGGCCTCCGACGGTGCCGCGGTGCGCGCCGCGCGCAAGGAGATGGCCCGCGTGGAGCGGCAGCTGGACAAGCTCGCCCGCACCGAGGAGCGGCTGCACGCCGAGCTGGCCGAGCGGGCCACGGACCTGGCCGCCGTCACCGAGCTGGACGGGCGGCTGCGCGCGGTCGCCGCCGAGCGCGAGGAGCTGGAGCAGGTCTGGATGGAGGCCTCCGAGCTCGTCGAGTGAGCCGGCCGCCGGACAGGTGGCTCCGGGCCGGGCCGGGCCGGGCCGGGCCGGGCCGGTGCGGGCGTTGCCCCGAACGGGTGACGTCCCCCCGCGCCGTGCGTGGTTCCGGGCGTGTGCGGCGCGTCAACCCTTGCACCGTCCGGGTGGCGTTCCCCTACGCTGTGCGGGGCCGCGCGGTCCCATGGGGGTGTGACCGCGCACGTGGCCAGGCCGGTGAACCCCGGCGATCCGATCGAGTCCAGGGGGGACTTTGAGCATCAGCGACGCGCCCGGATCCAGGACCGCTCCCGGTGAGCTGGAGGACCAGCTCCTGGGCACTTCACCCGCGGACGAGCAGGCGGACGCCGTCAGGCGCGAGCGCCTGCTCGTGCCGCAGCAGCGAACCGCGATCGGCTTCCCCGAACGCACGCCTGCGTGGCAGCGCAACTACGTGCAGAAGATCATCGCGCTGGACGCCGGCGTCGCCGCCTTCGCCGCCTTCGTGGGGTTCTTCGCCCGCTTCAACGGCCGCCCGGTCGACCTGGCGGTCACCTCCGGCCGCGCCGTCGTGGCCTGCGCCGTGCTGCTGCCGGTGATCTGGGTGATGGCCATGGGGGCCTTCCGCACCTACGAACCGCGCTTCCTGGGGGTCGGCTCGGAGGAGTTCCACCGCGTGCTGTCGGCGGCGCTGGCCGTCGTGGCCCTCGTCGGCACCTCCTCGTGGGCCTTCGGCCTGGACGTGGCCCGCGGCTACGTCGTGGTCGCCTTCCCGATCGCCACCGTGCTCACCCTCGTGGTCCGGTACGCGGTGCGCCGCCGCCTGCACGAGCGCCGGACCCGCGGCGAGGCCGGGCAGACCGTGGTGGCGGTGGGGCACCGCGCCGCCGTCGCCGGCATGGCCCGCCAGCTGCACCGCGCCTCCTACCACGGCATGCGCATCGTCGGCGCCTGCGTGCCCGGCGGCCGGGGCAGCGCCGTGGACGACGCCGAGCTGACCGAGCTGGGCATCCCCGTCATCGGCAGCCTGGAGGAGGTGCGGCACGCCGTCACCAGCGTCGACGCCGACGTCGTGGCCGTCACCGCCTGCCCGGAGCTCGACGGTGCCGCTCTGCGGCGCCTGGGCTGGGAGCTGGAGGCCACCCGTGCGGACATGGTCGTCGCCCCGGCCCTGACCGAGGTCATCGGCCCGCGCGTGGCCATCCGGCCCGTGTGCGGCCTGCCGCTGCTGCACGTGGAGCGCCCCGAGCTGGTCGGCGTGCGCCGCCTGGCCAAGACCACCGTCGACCGCACGGCCGCCGCCGTGGCCCTGGTGCTGCTCAGCCCGCTCCTGCTGGCCGTGGCGGTGCTCATCAAGCTCGACAGCAAGGGGCCGGTCTTCTTCAAGCAGCAGCGCGTCGGCAAGGACGGCAAGCTCTTCCCGATGTTCAAGTTCCGCTCGATGGTCACCGACGCGGAGAAGCGGCTCATCGACCTGCGCGAGTCCACCGACGGCAACGGCGTGCTGTTCAAGATGAAGGTCGACCCGCGCATCACCCGCGTGGGCCGCGTCATGCGCCGCTACTCCGTGGACGAGCTGCCGCAGCTCATCAACGTGCTGCGCGGGGAGATGTCGCTGGTCGGGCCGCGCCCGCCGCTGCAGGCCGAGGTCGACAAGTACGGCTACGACATGCGCCGGCGCCTGCTGGTCAAGCCGGGCCTGACGGGTCTGTGGCAGATCAACGGCCGCTCGGACCTGGACTGGGACGAGTCGGTGCGCCTGGACGTGCGCTACGTCGAGAACTGGTCCTTCACGTTCGACTTCATGATCCTGTGGAAGACGGCCGGAGCGGTCCTGCGCGGTCGCGGCGCCTACTGACGCCACCCGCACGACACGGCGACGCCCCCCCCCCCCCCCCCGGCGGGGGCGGCGCTGTCCGGGCCACGACGCTAGCCGACGCCCGGGGGCTCACTCCTCCCGTGCGGCCACACCGGTGACGCGGTGCACCGAGAAGGTCCGCAC